>JAQGKA010000558.1 GCA_028290355.1 Tardiphaga sp.
CGACGCTTATGAACGCGCGGGCGGGCGCTATTATCCGAAACTGCAGGCCTCGGTTCCCTTCACGCCGGCCACCGGCCCTCGCCTCTTGATCCGTGCCGGGATCGACAAGGACCGTATCGCCACAGCACTCGCGAGCGGACTGGTGGCGCTGTGCGGCGCCACCAAGGCCTCCTCGGTTCACGTGACCTTTGCACGCCAAGCCGAAGCGAAGCACCTCGCCAGCCACGGCTTCCTGCAGCGGACCGACCAGCAGTTTCACTGGCACAACCAGAACTACGGCAGCTTCGAAGATTTTCTTGCCACACTCAACTCGCGACACCGCAAGGCGATGAAGCGCGAACGGCGCGACGCCCTCGCTGCCGGCATCACGATTCACGCGCTCAACGGCGGCGACATTACCGAAGATGCCTGGGACGCCTTCTTCGCCTTCTACATGGAGACCGGCTCGCGCAAATGGGGCCGGCCGTATCTGACCCGCGCGTTCTATTCGCTGATCGGCGGGAGCATGAGCAACGACGTCGCGCTGATCATGGCGAAGCGCGACGGCAAATGGATCGCCGGCGCGATCAATTTCATCGGCTCGGACACGTTGTTCGGCCGGCACTGGGGCGCCGTCGAGCATCATCCGTTCCTGCATTTCGAGGTCTGTTATTATCAGGCGATCGATTTCGCGATTGCGCGCGGGTTGAAGACCGTCGAGGCCGGCGCCCAGGGCGAGCACAAGATTGCTCGCGGTTATCTGCCGCAGACCACCTACTCCGCGCATTACATCGCCGACCCCGGCTTTCGCCGCGCCGTGGCAGATTACCTCAAGCACGAGCGCGCCCATGTGGCCGAAGCGGTCCGCGAACTGACCGAGACCGGGCCGTTCCGCAAGGGCAGCGACGAACCATCCGGCGACGAACCGGTTTGAGCTCGTCAAGCGGGCTTGAATTCACCAAGCCGGCTTGACCGATTCAGGCGTGGCGGCGACAGTCGCCGAAATTTCCAGGAGGCAACATGACCGCGTACGACCCCAACAACATCTTCGCCAAGATCCTGCGCGGCGAGTTTCCCTGCTACAAGGTCTATGAGGACGACCACGTCCTCGCCTTCCTCGACATCATGCCGCGCACCCCCGGCCATACGCTGGTGATCCCGAAGGCGCCGGCGCGCAACATCCTCGACATCACGCCGGAAGACTTTGCCCACGTCGCCCGCGGCGCGCACAAGATTGCGCAAGCCGCCAAGCAAGCCTTCAAAGCCGACGGCATGACCATCGCGCAATACAGCGAAGCCTCCGGCGGACAGGTGGTGTTTCACCTGCACATGCATGTGATGCCGCGCCACGACAATGTCGGCCTGCTGCCGCCGGCGTCGCGCAAGGAAGATCCGAAAGTGCTGGAAGACAACGCCACGGCGCTGATCGCAGCGCTGCAGGCGCTGTAGAACAGACGCAGCCTCATGCTGAGGAGGCACCGCTTGGCGCCGTCTCGAACCATGATTGGCTTGCGGCCTATCCTTCGAGACGCGGCGAAGACGCCGCGCCTCCAGCCTGAACGCAATTGCGTTTAGGCGAGGATGAGGAATTCCCGCGGATGGCACGCGGACATGCAGACCCTACTCCGTCTGAAAATCGCCGGGCTGCGGCGGCGCCAGCGGCGTGAATTCGCAACGGTCCGGCTTGATATCCAGCAACGGCGTTTCGTCGAGGCAATCGAGCCCGCGCACCAGCACCGTCGATCCCTCGATGCCGACCAGCTTCACCAGCGAGGTGCCGAGCGGATTCGGCCGCACCGGCGAGCGCAGCGAGAACGTGCCGCGCGCCTGGCCATCATTCTTCGGGCTCTGCAGCACCAGATCGCGACGCGACAGATGCAGCCAGTAGATCACTTCGAGGTGCTTGTAGAGATCGAGTCCCTGCAGCGCCGGCACCCAGGGCTCGAAGATTTCCAGGCGGCAGACCGGGCCATCGTGCCGGCCCTGCCGCGGCGTCTCCAGCCGCGACGTCCAGGGGGTGCGAATGCGGCCGATATAGACCAGGCCGGCATGGTTCGGCCTCGGCGCATCGACGGCGGTTTCGCCAACCCGGATTTCACTTTCTCGAACCATCGTTCAACCATCTCAATCCAGCGAGATATTCTGCGCCTTGATCACCTTCGACCATCGCGCCCGGTCGGCGTCAACGAATTCGTTGATCTCGGCCTGGGTGCGTGGACGCAGCACCGGGAAGCCGATCTTCTCCAGCGCTGCGCGGAACTTGTCGTCGTTGAGGGCGCGATCGAGACTGGCCATGATCTTCTGCGCGATGTCATCGGGCAATTTGGCCGGCGCGGCGATGCCGAACCAGACGCCGACCTGATAATCCGGGTAGCCGCTTTCCATCACCGTCGGAACGTCCGGCAAGTCAGGGCTGCGCTGCGCCGAGCTGACGCCGAGCGGCCGCAGCATCCCGGCCTTCACCGGAGGCAGCGCGGTGGAGAGCGTGTCGAACATCACCTGGATGTTGCCGGACAGCAAGTCGGTCAGCGCCGGCCCCGCGCCCTTGTAGGGCACATGGGCCATGTCGACGCCGGCGATCTGCTTGAACATCTCGCCGGCGAGATGAATCGTGCCGCCGGTGCCGGCCGAGCCGAAGTTGAGCTTGCCCGGGTTCGCCTTGGCGTACGCGACAAACTCCGCCACCGTCTTCGCCGGCACGGAAGGGTGCACTTCCATCACCACCGGCAGGTCGGTGACGATGGAGAGCATCCGCAGATCCTTCTGCGGATCGTAGGGCAGCTTTTTGTAGAGCAGCGGATTGAGCACGATGATCGATGCCGCCGCCACGAACAGCGTGTAGCCATCGGGATCGGAACGCGCGACCATCTCCGCTGCGATGGCGCCTTGGGCGCCCGGTTTGTTCTCGACGATCGCCGTCTGCTTCAAATCCCTGCCGAGATAGTCGGCGACCAGCCGGCCGAGCACGTCGGTCGGGCCACCCGCAGCATAGGGCACGACGAGCTTGATGGTGCGCACGGGATATTCCGCAGCGCGGGCATTGGGCATGACAAATGCGGTCGCAGCGAGCACGAGGCAGGATATCAAGGCGGAGCTGGCGCGCGTTGTCATGTCGTCTCACCCATGTTTGTTTTTTGAATTGGCCGAACAGTACCCGACAGAGATGTCAGCGCAAGCGTAGCTCGGCTCAGCCAAGCCACCATTTGCCGATCAGCATCACGAGTTCGCCGCAGATCACGCCGGCCAGAATCGATCGCTTCGCCACGATGAAGACCATGAGGCCCACAGCCACCGCGCCGTAGCGCAACGACGGCGGGATGCTGGCCAGCGCGCCAGGCGGCAGCACCAGGATCTGCGCGATCACGCCGGCGAGGATCGCGGTTGCCACCGCCCTCACCCACACCAGCAGTTCGGACTCTTCATCGACGCCACCGCCGAGCCACAGGCCAAGCATGCGCCAGACCTCGTTCGGCAGGAATCCCGCCAGCAGCAGCACGAGCAGCGCGTACCAGTCTCCGATGAAATCGCTCATGGCTGTCGCCGCCACCAATGCACGCCATAGGCAATGCTGCCGGCGGAGACGCCTGATATCAGGATATCGACGCCGGTGTGCAGCAGCGACACCACAGGAAACAACGCGATACCGAGAACGAGCGCAACGACATCGGAGAGCTGCCGGCAATTCCGCGCGGTGGACAACAGGAACGCCAGCGGCGTCAGCAACAGGATCGCCGCACCGAACAGCGGCGGCAGATTGGCTGCGAGCTGATAGCCAATCAGAGTTGCGGTCATCGAGATCGAGACAAGGCCAGTGCCGAGCCCATTGACGAAGGCGACGCGGCGTTCGCGCGGCACCAGCGGCAGCAGGCGAAAACATTCTACCCACAGCGTCACGGCGATGAAGTGCGCCGGCAGGATAAGGCTGCGCTTTCTGGTCTGCGGCGCGCGGAGCATCGGGAGTACCGACACCACCATCGGAAACAACCGGATTGCGCTGACTGTCACCGCGAGCGCGGCCTGAATGACGGTAGCGCCGGAGCCCAACGTGGAGAGCAGGATGATCTGCGCAGGGCCGGCCCACACAAACATCGTACTGGCGAGCGCCCAGAACAGACTAAAATGCGTGTCGTGGGCCAGTGCGCCGATGCCGATATAGGTTGCGAACAGCACCAGCGTCAGGATCGTCGAGGCAACCGAGCGCATGCCCAAGACAAATGCAGCCGCGGTGCCCTGCCATGTCGGTGAATCCAGTGCAGGCAGCGCCACGGTCGTCCTTGAGCTTCTTGATCCGGCTTTGCTGCCATACGCAGCCAAAAGCAGCGGCCGTCAAGCGGCGGGTTTACCTTAACAAAGCGTTTATTAGGATAGACCTGTCCATAACGACACTACCTCTGGTAGCGTCTCGGCGGTAGCTGAGGGGTGTCAGGTTATGCTGGAACGACGACGAAACTATCGCGGCCGCGTCTATTACGGCGGCCGCATCGCCTTCAATGGACGCCGCTCGACGATGGACTGCGTCGTCCGCAATTTTTCAAGCGGCGGCGCGAGGGTCGATCTTGCCCATGCGTGCCTGCTGTCCGACGAAGTCGATTTCACCATCGATCGCAAGGGCCTCGCCTTCCGCGCCCGCATGATCTGGCGCCGGGACGATATGGCCGGCTTCGTGTTTCGCGATCCGAGGCATATCCCCGTCGCGATGTCGGCGGACTGGGCGCTGCGGCTTCGCGCCAGCGAGCGTGCCAACAAGGCCCTGCTGCGACACGTTGAGCAACTGCGGTCCGAATACTGAATGTTCAACTCTTGACGTTCATGTTGCGCAGCACGAGGCACGCCTGCCCGGCGCGGCGGATCCGGCCGCAGAGGTCGTCGGCAGCCACGCGCGTGTCTGCGCCGATCCGCACCTGATAGAAGGTGCGGGTGCCCCGGCTGCGCCACAGCGAGCTCAGCAGATTGGGATCGTGTTCGCCGATGACCGAATTGAGACGCGACATCACGCGGGCATAACTTGCCAGCGCGCGATCACGATTGAAGCCGGCGGCGAGCTGCACGCCCCATGGCCTGTTCTCGCCGAGTTTGATGCGTTGTTCGAGCTGCGCGATGAACGGATTTGGGGCACGCTGCAGCAGCGCCATCAACTCGCGGCAACTCGATGTCGGCAGGCGTTCCGGCATTTTGCCGTTGCGGCCGGCCCCCTGCCAGTCGTCCACCGAGGCGCCGGTGATGGCGAAGACGTAGTTGCGGGTTTCCGACGGCATATACCCCTTGCCGTCGATCCACTCCTGCACGCGGCGCGGCCCGGCATTATAGGCTGCCGCCGCCAGACCAAGATTGCCGAATTGTTCCCGCAGCTCCTTCAGAAATTCCGCCGACTTCGGCAGCGCCTGCACCGGATCGAACGGATCCAGCAGCCGCCGCTCGTTCGCGGTGCCCGGCATGAACTGCGCAATGCCCTGCGCGCGCTGGCCGTTGCGCGTGACCGGACCAATGGCGTCGGATTGAAAGCGGCTTTCCTGCCAGATCACGCGGGCGAAAAACTCCAGCGGCAGCTCGTTGGCTTTTGCGGCGGATTCGATCATCAGGCACATCGACTCCCGCGTGTCGGAGTCGCGCGCGGTATCGGCTGGTTTTGCCGGCGCGGGCTTTTCGTCCGGTCTGTCCCCACTGCTCGCGGGCGGAGTTTCCGTGCCGGATTTTGCGGCCTCGCCCGCAGGGAGCGCCTCCTCCGCGCGCACGGCCGCAGGCGACCCGAGCAGCAGCGCGGCCGCACAACACATTCTGCAAATGACGGCCCATCGCGTCATGTCTGTCCCGTGTGAACGGAGCGCTTCTTGACAGGAGGATCGAAGCAGCTAGCTATGAATGAAATAGGGCGGAAGCGGGAGCGCGAAATGACCAATACGCTGGAGCAACAGCTGCGCTTTGCGCCCGACGACGACACCCCGATCCCCTATATGGCGCGGACCCGCGAATACTATCTGGCGATCGGCTACGACACCCCCTACCGCTGGGCGCATTATGTCGACGCGCCGTTCCAGCCGCTGCGCAAACCGCTGGCGCAGTCGCGCATCGCGATTGTCACCACCGCGGCGCCGTTCGATCCCGCCAGAGGCGATCAGGGCCCCGGCGCCAAATACAATGGCGGCGCCAAGTTCTATCAGGTCTATGACGGCGATACGTCGAAGACCCACGACCTGCGTATCTCGCACATCGCCTATGACCGCGTTCACACCACGGCGGACGACAGCGGCACCTGGTTCCCCCTCCCCGCACTGAAGCAGCTTGCCGCCGCTGGCCGGATCGGCGAACTGGCGCCGCGCTTCTTTGGCGCGCCGACCAACCGCAGCCACCGCGTCACCCTCGAGACCGACGCGCCGGAGATCCTGGCGCGCTGCCGCGCCGACGGCGTCGATGCGGCCATCCTGGTGCCGAACTGTCCGGTCTGCCACCAGACCATCAGCCTGGTGGCGCGGCATCTTGAGGCGAATGGCATTTCCACTGTCGTGATGGGCTGTGCCAAGGACATCGTCGAGCACGCCGCGGTGCCGCGTTTTCTGTTCAGCGATTTTCCACTCGGCAATTCCGCCGGCAAGCCGCACGATCCGGAATCGCAGGCATTCACGCTGGAACTCGCGCTGCAGGTGCTGGAATCGGCGGTCGGACCGCAGACCACCGTGCAATCGCCACTGCGCTGGAGTGCGGACGCGTCCTGGAAGCGCGACTACAACAACGTCGCTTTGCTCAGTGCCGAGGAACTGGCGCGACGCCGCGCCGAATTCGATGCCCAGAAACAGATTGCCCGCGGCCTGCGCGAGACCGCGGCTTAGCCGCGTAATTCCGGCCCCACCCGGCAATGGTTGATTTACGTTAACGCTGCATCCCCGCTGGTGCGGCCTTTCGTCCTTTATGGAACCCAGTACAGTCCCGCGCGTCAACGTGAGGATGTCGGGATGGATGAACGTCGCAAGAACGCGCGGGACAAGGTGATCTTCGGCGGTGTCGCAACCAGCGACAACAAGGTGAAGGAATGTGTCGTGCGCGACATTTCCGAGGAAGGCGCCCGCATTGAATTCAAGAGCGGCGCCCGGCTGCCCAAGGACCAGATCTCGCTGGCCATTGCGCGCAAGGGTCGCTCGTTCCTCGCCAAAATCATCTGGTGGCGCGACAACATCGTCGGCGTCGCCTTCACCGATCCACCGACCGACGTGTCGCCGCCGTCCGATCTCGAAGAGCGGCTGCGCAAGAGCGAAAAGAAAAAGCGCCAGCTGCAGCGCCAGATCAACGACCTGCTCGGCGGCTGAACTCGTCAATACCCTCCATCGTCGTTCCGGGCGGGAGCAGCGCCAGCTGCGAGCGAACCCGGAACCCAGAGATTAACTGAGCAGCTTGAGCTTCCGGGTCCGCGCCCCCCTGACTAACGCCGGACCGGGCGCGTCCCGGAATGACAAGATCAAACAAAACGGCCGGCAATTTCTTGCCGGCCGTTTTCGTTTCGATCGCTTAAAGCTTACGCCTTGACCAACGGTCCCTTGGAGGCCGGCCCTTTCGAGCCACCCGGTCCAGACTTCGGCTTGCGCGCCGCAGTGCGCTTGCCCGGCAGTTTCTCCGGCTTCGGCGTGACCGGCCCATCGGGATATTCGAAGCCGATCTTCTCCAGCTCCACCCCCGCCACCGCCTCGTCCTTCACCAGCACGACGCGGACATGACCGCCACCCTTCAGCTTGCCGAACAGAAGTTCGTCGGCCAGCGGCTTCTTGATGTGCTCCTGGATCACGCGCGACATCGGCCGCGCGCCCATCTGCTCGTCGTAACCATGCTGCACCAGCCAGGCCTTGGCAGGCTCCGACAGTTCGATGGTGACATCACGATCGGCCAGCTGGGCCTCGAGCTGCAGCACGAACTTCTCCACCACCATGCCGATCACATCCGCATTCAGATGTGCGAACGAGACGACGGCATCGAGACGGTTGCGGAATTCCGGCGCGAACTGGCGATTGATCGCCTCGTGATCGTCGCCTTCCCGCTTGGTGCGCGTGAAGCCGAAGGCCTGGCGTGCCATGTCGGCGGCACCCGCATTCGTCGTCATGATCAGGATCTCGGTACGGAAGTTGACCTGCTTGCCGTTATGATCGGTGAGCCGGCCGTGATCCATGATCTGCAGCAGCACGTTATAGAGATCCGGATGCGCCTTCTCGATTTCGTCAAGCAGCACCACGCAATGCGGATGCTGATCGACGCCATCGGTGAGCAGGCCGCCCTGATCGAAGCCGACATAGCCCGGAGGCGCGCCGATCAGGCGCGACACCGTGTGCCGCTCCATATATTCGGACATGTCGAAACGGATCAGCTCGACGCCGAGAGACGCCGCGAGCTGTTTGGCGACCTCGGTCTTGCCGACGCCGGTCGGCCCCGAAAACAGATACGAGCCGATCGGCTTCTCCGGTTCGCGCAGACCGGCACGCGCCAGCTTGATCGATGCCGACAGCGCCTCGATCGCGGCGTCCTGACCGAACACCACGCGCTTCAGGGTGGATTCGAGATGCCGCAGCACCTCGGCATCGTCCTTCGACACGCTCTTGGGCGGGATCCGCGCCATGGTCGCGATCGTGGTCTCGATTTCCTTGATGCCGATGGTCTTCTTGCGCTTGTTCTCGGCCACCAGCATCTGCGCCGCGCCGGATTCGTCGATCACGTCGATCGCCTTGTCCGGCAATTTGCGGTCGTGGATGTAGCGCGACCACAGCTGCACCGCAGCCTCGATCGCCTCGTTGGTGTACTTCAGCTTGTGATAATCCTCGAAATACGGCTTCAGGCCCTTGAGGATTGCAATCGCGTCCTCGACGGTGGGCTCATTGACGTCGATCTTCTGGAACCGGCGCACCAAGGCGCGGTCCTTTTCGAAGTGCTGACGGTATTCCTTGTAGGTGGTCGAGCCCATGCAGCGGATCGTGCCCGAAGCCAGAGCAGGCTTGAGCAGATTCGAGGCATCCATCGCACCGCCCGAGGTGGCGCCGGCGCCGATCACGGTATGGATTTCGTCGATGAACAGGATCGCGTTGGGATGCGCCTCGAGTTCCTTGAGCACCTGCTTCAGGCGCTCTTCGAAATCGCCGCGATAGCGCGTGCCCGCAAGCAGCGTGCCCATGTCGAGCGAGAACACCGTCGCAGCCGCCAGCACTTCCGGCACCTCGCTGTCGACGATGCGCTTCGCCAAACCTTCGGCGATCGCGGTCTTGCCGACGCCGGCTTCGCCGACGAACAAAGGATTGTTCTTCTGTCGGCGGCACAGCACCTGGATGGCGCGGTTGATCTCGGCATTGCGCCCGATCACCGGATCGATCTTGCCGTCGCGTGCCTTCTTGTTGAGGTTGACGCAATAGGTGTCGAGCGCCTCGCCCTTCTTCTTGGAATCGTCGCCGTTCTTGGTTTCGGTTTCCTCGTCGACGCCGCGTACCGGCCGCGCCTCGGACACGCCAGCCCGCTTGGCGATGCCGTGGCTGATGTAATTCACCGCGTCGTAGCGCGTCATGTCCTGCTCCTGCAGGAAATACGCGGCGTGGCTTTCGCGCTCGGCGAAGATGGCGATCAGCACATTGGCGCCGGTCACTTCTTCGCGACCCGACGATTGCACATGAATCACGGCGCGCTGGATCACGCGCTGAAATCCGGCGGTCGGCTTGGCGTCATCGGCGCCGTCCGTCACCAGGTTTTCGAATTCGGTTTCGAGATAATTGACCAGGCTGGTGCGCAGCTTATCGAGATCGACGCTGCATGCCCGCATTACCGCCGCTGCATCCGAGTCATCGACCAGCGACAGCAGCAAATGCTCCAGCGTCGCATATTGGTGATGCCGCTCATTCGCGATCGAGAGCGCGCGATGCAGCGATTGTTCTAGGCTTTGAGAAAAAGTTGGCATTCCGCGTCCTCTTTGGCCCCCGCCATCATGATCGTCGTTGTCGCCTCAGGCAACAAGAACCTTTCTCACATATAGGTACGCTTGATCGTGGCGAAAGGCTGGTTCCCGTTGCGTGTCGTTTCGTCCGCAGACGGCGCCTCTTGCGCGCCAGACATCCCACGGGGACGCCTGGTCGATCGGACGCCGGACGGACCTTCCGGCTCAAATCAATGCAAGACCCGTTCCCACTCCGGGACTCACCGCAAGGCTACTTCTTTTCCATCACGCATTGCAAAGGGTGCTGGTGCTTACGGGCAAAATCCATCACCTGCGTCACCTTGGTTTCCGCAATCTCGTAGGTGAAGATGCCGCACTCGCCGATGCCGTGATGATGAACGTGCAGCATGATCTGGGTCGCCGCCTCGACGTCCTTCTGGAAAAACTTCTCCAGCACGTGAACGACGAACTCCATCGGCGTGTAATCGTCGTTCAGGATCAGCACACGATAGAGGTTCGGCCGCTTGGTCTTCGGCTTGACCTTGGTGATGACGGACGTACTGGGTCCGCCCGGCGTGCCTGGGCGCCCTTCGTCGTCGGCCATCGCGTAGGAACGACCGTCCTGGTCGTTCTTACGGACGGGGGAAATGGACATCTGCATCCCGGGTAGCGTGAATTCTGAAGCTGGCTGGAACATGGCGTATGTATTCGAAGTCCCCACAGGATATTGGACAGTCCCCAAGGACAGCCCCCGGACGGACGCCATCTTGAGCCAAGGGGTAGCTTCCGGATCGCCGCTCCTGATCGGCGCCGCCCCATCGGCTGGACCGACGACGTGAATATGGGTTCCGAGACCGCTCACCGCAAGCGCGTGGACCCGGCTTGAGCCCGGCACCGTAGCCGATCATCGGCCCCGCAACATCGCCAAGGTTAACGGATTCCGCTCGATTTAACAAAAACGGCGGTCGGACCATTTAGCGGCTGTTGACGATGACAAGACGGAAACGGGTGCGGCCCCGAAATACAGAGCAATTTACCGATTTTCTGAGCAAGGCTTTACCCCCTGTTTAGCCCCGCCCCCCGAAATAGCGACCAGAAACACAGCTTTTGGTGGTGGCCATGCCTATTCGAACGATTTTAGCTCAGGCGCAAAGAACCCTCGCGCGGTTTGCCCGGGCGGAGCGCGGCAATATCGCCGCGACCTTCGCGATCGTGCTGGTGCCGCTACTCGGCTTCGTCGGGGCCGCCGTCGATTACAGCCGCGCCAACTCGGCGCGATCGGCGATGCAGGGCGCGCTCGATTCGGCAGCCTTGATGGTTTCAAAGGATATTGCGGCTTCGAGCATGACGGCGGCTGAGATCACGGCCAAGGCCACCACCTATTTCAACGCGCTCTACACCAAACCCAACGCCCCGACGATTCAGGTCACGGCAACCTATACCGCGAATACCGGCAAGGGCTCGACCGTGGTGCTTACAGGTTCCGGATCGGTCAAGACCGATTTCATGAAGGTCATCGGCTTCCCGAATATGCCCATCAACAGCGCGTCCACCACCACCTGGGGCAACTCCCGCATGCGGGTGGCGATGGCCCTGGATAATACCGGATCGATGAATTCCGATGGAAAAATCGGCGCGTTGAAAACAGCGGCAAAGAGTCTGGTCGATCAACTCAGCGCACTCTCCAAGACGGACGGCGATGTCTATATTTCAGTCGTGCCGTTCGCCAAGGACGTCAATATGGGGTCAACCAACTACAGTCAGAGCTGGATCGACTGGACCGATTGGGAGGCCGAAGCACCCGACCTTAACACCGCGGCCAAAAAGCCCAGCAACTGGGCACTGATCGGACCCGATTCGACCTGCCCCTGGTCGATGCAGAGCAACGGTTTTACGTGCCTGGCTGGGCCAGCGAGCACAAGCGTTGTGAGCAAGATTCCGACGACCGGTTTTATCTGCCCCGGCTCCGATCCATCGAGTGGATACGGCTACGCGTATCATTACCTGATCAACGGCTGCTACACGAGCGTCGCTTCGACATCGACCACGAATGTCAGCACGGGATCCTTCGCCAGCTGTACCGGTTATGCCAGCAGCTGTACGTGCAGCGGTAGCGGCAGCAACAAGGTCTGCAAGCAGCCGACCTATACCCATGTCTGGACGCCGAACAACCATAACACATGGTCAGGCTGCGTCGCCGACCGCACCCAGAGTTACGATACCCAGAACACCGCGCCGGTGTCCGGAACAACGGCTTCCTTGTTTCCGGCCGAACAATATTACGAGAATTCGGAATCGTACTGCGCCCCGGGCAACAACCCTTTGCTACAGCCCGTCACGCCGGTGAGTTACAACTGGACCACGATCAAGAGCAACATCGACGCGATGCAGCCAACCGGCGGCACCAACCAGCCTATCGGTCTCGCCCTGGCGTGGCAAACGCTTGGCCAGAACGCGCCGTTCAACGCGCCGACGGAAGACTCTAATTACACCTATCAAAAATCGATCATTCTGCTGTCGGACGGGTTGAATACCGAAAATCGCTGGCCGTCCTACGGCAATGGAAGCAGTCAGACCGGCACGCTGATCGATGACCGGCAAAAAATCCTGTGCGACAATATCAAGGCAGCCGGCGTCACGATCTACACCGTGCAGGTCAATACCAGCACCAAGAATCCTGATCCGACGTCCACCGTGTTGCAGTACTGCGCGAGTGGCTCGAGCAACTTCTATCTCGTGACCGCGGCGGATCAAACCGTCACGGCCTTCACCTCGATCGGCAACTCGCTGGCGAAGCTGCGGGTAGCCAATTGAGCGGCTTGACGCCTGCAACGAAAAACGCCCGGCCATTGGCCGGGCGTTTTGCTTTGAAAACCGCGTCGATTTAGCGGGCGGGCGTCATCTTGGCAACGAAGCCTTCGAACGGCTTGTAGGCCTGCTTGGCGAGATCGGCATAAAGCTCGCCAATCTTCTGCGATTCCGCGACGAACGCGTCATAGGTCGACTTGGCGTATTCGGTCTGCATTTCGATCGCCTTGTCGAGCGACTTCACGCCGGACAGCTTGGTGACGAATGCGTTGCCGTCTTCGAACGACTTCTTGGTGTAGTCGCCCACGGCGGTTGCAATGGCCTGCGCGCCGTTCTGAAGCGTGGTGGCCGATGCAACGGCGCTCTCGAACTGCTCTTTGCCGTACTGCTGAATCTCTTCGACTTTGATCACAGGTGGAATCCTTTCCTAGACTGACATGTCAGTGCTTGCCGACGCTCGGCGCCTGACTGCGGTCACCTTTAGTGCGACGCACAATTTAGTCAAGAATCTTGTGCGACGCACAATTTTTACCATTCGACAGAAATGCGCACCCTCCCCGCAAGGGTTGCTTAACCTTTTGGCAACCCGCCGGACCTAATCTGATTCTCTGTAGTGCTGCGTTCGGCCTCAAAGCCAATAACCGCATGGGCACAACCTCTTAGCCAGAATGGCCCGCGACTTTGCCATCCCGCCCGAGAGAATTGCCCAGGCTGAGCGCTTTAACTGGGACGCATCACGGGTTGTTGGGCATAATTTAGCCTCACGAGCCGGTGATTTGAGACTGGAAATCGGACGGGGAAGTTCATGCTTCGCACAACTTTGGCTTCATCGCGCGCCCTTCGGACGTGTGTGCTCGGGCTGGCAACTCTCACCGCGACCGTCGTCCTCACCACAGATTCTGCAGACGCCCGCCGCCACCGGCATCGCTCGGCGCGCCACCACGAAGCCCGCTCCAGTTACAGCCCCGCCTTCTCATCGATCATGGTCGATGGCAATTCCGGTGCGGTGCTGTCGTCGAACAATCCCGACGCGTCGCGCCATCCGGCGTCGCTCACCAAGATCATGACGCTGTACCTGCTGTTCGAAAAGCTCGACTCCGGCAAGCTCAAGCTCGACAGCGAGATGGAGGTCTCCCAGCACGCCTCCGAGCAGGCACCTACCAAGCTCGGCCTGCGCCCCGGCCAGACCATCAAGGTCGAAGACGCCATCAAGGGCCTCGTGACGCGCTCGGCCAACGACGCCGCCGTCGTCATCGCCGAAGCCATTGCCGGCGACGAGGAAGACTTCGCCAAGCTGATGACCCGCAAGGCGCGCGCTCTCGGCATGAGCCGCACCGTCTATCGCAATGCCTCGGGTCTTCCGGACGACGATCAGGTCACCACCGCGCGCGATCAATCGACGCTCGGCCGCGCCATCCAGGATCGCTTCCCGCGCCACTACCGTTATTTCTCGACGGCCTCCTTCACCTTCCGCGGCCACGCGATCAAGAACCACAATCGCCTGATCGGCAGCGTCGAAGGCGTTGACGGCATCAAGACCGGCTACACCCGCGCCTCCGGCTTCAATCTGGTCTCCTCGATGCGCCGCGGCAACCGTCATCTGGTCGGCGTCGTGCTCGGAGGCCGCAGCGGCGGCTCGCGCGACGCGATCATGCGCAACCTGCTCGCTGAAAACCTCGAAAAGGGCGCCACCCGTCGCACTGTTGCGATGATTACCGAGCGCAATGCCTCCGAAGCCAGCGCCGACGTCGCCGAAGCCGAGGCGGACTCGCGCCCGACCCAGACAACGCAGGTCAACGGCGCCGTCCAGGTCGCTTCCGCCGCCCCCGAAACCATCGAGACCCCGGCTCGCCCCGCCGCTCCCGTCACCCGTTCGGTAATCGCTGCCGCCACCGCCGCCCTGCCCGTGCCGCAGCGCAAGCCAGAGCCCGCCGTTCTCAGCAGCGGAGTGATCCAATCCCAGGCGATCCCGGCCATCCCCGGCTCGTCCGAACCGATGAAACCGGTGCGGGTCAAGACCGTCCAGGTCAAGTCCGGCCAGTTCAAGCTTGCTTCTGCAGGTCCCGAGCAGCCGCCGACCCCGGTGACCAACACGATCTCGGCGCGTAACGACGCGCCGCCCCGCAACGACGTCGCGGAGACCTCCAGCTCGCTGTATCAGCGCTCGGAGATGCCGCGCCAGCCGGCCAATCATGGCACCGGCCAGGGCCTGCTCGGCGTGTTGCCGGCGCCCAGCGCCTCGCAGGGAGGCCAGGCGATGGCCTATGCCGATCCCTCGCCCCGCCCCCAGCCCGCGCCGCAGGCCGTCCAGCAGGCCGGCGCCATCAAGCCGATGGCGAACCACACCGGCTGGATCATACAAGTCGGCGCCCTGGACAGCGAAAGCGAAGCCCGCCTCCGCCTCGACGCCGCCCGCGAGCAGGCCCGCGGCCTGCTTGGCAAGGCCGATCCGTTCACGGAAACGGTGGTGTCGAGGGGCGAGAAGAAGCTGTTCCGCGCCCGCTTCGCCGGCCTCGACCGCGAACAGGCCGAAGCGGTTTGCAAGGCCCTGAAGCGCTCCGAGATTTCCTGCATTACCATCAAGAACTGATCGCACATCCCTTCACTGACGTGCTGCAAAATGGCCGGGACCTGTCCCGGCCATTTTGCGTTTCAGGCCGCATAAATCTGTCGCACGAAAACCTCTCGTCAAGACTTAGCGGCTACAAAAGCAGACAGGGGATGATCGACCACGCCGGACAACGGCGGGCGATGGGGCGTCCAGCAGAGAACAGAAGCAACTCGCAGTTTGTAGCGTTGATAGCGTGCTGGAGTTAGCTGCGATGAGTGCGAAGCAGAGTGTCCTTGGCCTCGTTTACACGGGCCGCGAGGTACGTCGAGCCCCCCTGGTCGGGATGCAATTTCTTCATGAGCGATCGATGCGCGTGGCTGATTTCGTCACGCCCCGCCCCCGGCTTCACGCCAAGGATCTGATAGGCCTCCTCGTCCGTCATTTTTCCGCTCGACGCCGTGCGGCTTTGCCGCCCTGCCCCGTCGCTCTGCGCGTCCTGACGCCAGGCGGGAAACCTGCGGTCCAGATAACCTTCAAGTAGCGCCACGCTTTCGGCATCGAAGCCGGCCATCATCGCCGCCAGCTGCGGTAGATCGAACGCGTCGAGCGATTGCCCGGCATGGGGCCCAGCGACGATCTGCCCGGCGAGCTGGCCGCTGTCATGGTCCAGCGTCATCTCGAGAAACGGCGAACGGACCTTTGAGGTCTGCCCCGCCGATTTCGCGGTGCGGCCGCCGAACAGGCCGCCGATGTTGCTGAAACCCGTAGTGCCGAACGGCGACCAGCCGAGCAGCCCGGCGCCGAAGATGCCGAGCGGGATCGCCACCGCCAGCTCGCCCTTAATGCCGGTGAAGGCGGCCACCGCCAGCGCCACCACGCCGCCGCCGATCTTGACGCCGCGCGCCAGCACAGCCGGATTGGCTGCACGAAACATCTGCAACAGGGTGTAGATGACGAATACGGCGACAGCGCCGGCGATCAAGGTAGCCATATTTCAATAGATAGTCGGTCGCGGGAGCGAGCGAAAGCGGGACGCCCTACTTCATCTGCTCAAGCAGTTTTGCCGCCCCTGGCGCGGTCTTCGACAGCCGCATCAGCGCCTCCCGACCGCCGGCGGCATAGGCCGCCACCGCCCGCAGCAGCTCCCGCAATTGCGCCGCGGCTCCGGGATCGAACCGGCACCATGCCCCGCCGGTCAGCCGCGCGATCTCGCGAAACGCCTGCTCCGCGATGCCGTCATGGCCCTCCTGGAACATGAATACCGGCACCTTCAGCAGTCCGAGTTCGCCGGCCTTGGCGCAGAGATCGTCGACCGACTCTTCCATGGCGTCGCCCACGAACACCAGCGCCCGTACGCCGGAGGCCACCGCCTCGCGCCGGGTCTCGGACAGTACCTTGCCGATCTGGGTCTGGCCGCCCTCGCAGGCAATCCGCGCCATCAGTCTCGCCAGCTGCGCGGTGTCGGAGATCCAGTTGCTGGCGCGGCATTCGCTGAGACCACGGAAATACACCAGGCGGATGTCGAGGCTGCCGACCGCCGCTGCCTCGCGAAACATGTCGGCCTGCAGCGTGCAGGCCATGTCCCAGGTCGGCTGCCGGCTCATGGTGGCATCGAGCGCGAACACCAGCCGGCCCCGCGCCCCGGCGGCATGCGGCGACATCGCCCGCGCCTTGGCAACGAACGCGGCGATGTCGGCGGATGCCGACGGCTTTGTTGTAAGCGTATCGGTCGCCGGCTTGGAAATGGTGGGGTCGCGGGACATAGGGGCTCGCTGCAAAGTGCGAACTCTATGTGGAGATCGGAGGCCGCGCGGTCAATCCGCGCAACAGGCCGTCTTCAGTTCACGCTCGGAGTGTACTGCGCGACCTTGCCCTGCGGCTCGGAGACGTTGCTCTGCTGCTGCGCAGCAGGCTCAAGAATCTTCGGCTTGCTATTGACCGGCGCCAACGCGCTGTCGTCATCGAGGAATTTGTCGAGCAGGCCCTGGATCTTGCTCTTCAGCAAATCCGGACCACGGTCGCTCATGTCGGTGTGCTGGGCACCGGTGTTGACCACTGTGATACCGGCCTTCTCGCAGGTGTCGTCGTCCGGTACGACGCCAGGATCAGGCTTGAACACTGCGTCCTGGGAGCGGAATGAGAGGATCTTGAACTTGCCGTCGGTCATGAACGGCACGCGCAGATTATCCAGCGTCACCACCTTCTTGACCTCGTCCGGATGCATCTTGGCGAAGTACATCGAGATGTCGCCGCCATTGGAATGGCCGACCATGGTGAGGTGATCGTAGTCGGAGTTGGGCTGAATCTTCTTCAGCTGCTCGACCGCGAACATGATGTTCTCGACGCCGCGCTGATACACCGGCAGGCGGCCAACATAGAGTTCGCCGACCTTGGTCACCAGCGGCGCATCGGAATCGAGATCGTGCTGGATGCTGATGGCCATATAGCCGCGCGCCGCAAACACGTTGGCCAGGAAGGAGTACTCGGTGAATTTGACGGTATTGCCGTGATTGAGGATCGCTACCGGTAGCGTGAGCATGCCGGCGTTGGCCTGCATTTCCTTGTCACGGCGCACGGCGACATCCACTTCGATCGGGCGATTGCGCGCCTTATCGAAGAACGTCAGCGTTTCATGCCGGATCGCCCACTTGCTCGCGGTGAAGTACGCGGCGGTGGTCAGCACGCAAACTGAAAGCAGGATAATAATTCCGCGCTTCATGTTGGTCCCTGGTCGGCCTCGGCCGGCTGCATCCTTCTCAAGTCGAAAGACTCTTGGGCTGCTTGTCCAGCATATATGTCACGGCTAGGTGACAGAAAGATCAAAAAGTGTGATTTGGCAGCCATAACATTGTGCGGCGCACCCTTTTATTGTGCATGTGCTCAATTGCGCCACGTTGTATTCCCGACAAATTTAGCGATTTTTTTAACTGCGAACAGGGAGGAAACGCCCAATTTGCAGTAGTTGGACAACGACCAGCCCCTGCAGTCGTTCCGCAATCTAGGCAAATGATACCAATCGGGGAGTGATAGCGCGCCTGACGCCTATCGGGACACCTCTCCCGACATTTCCTGTGAGTCGGCAGTTTTCGACCTCAAGCGCCGAGGATGTCGTGGACTTCGAGCGGCTTGTCGACCTGGGCGAACCATTCGGCGCGGTTGGCCGCACGGCGACGGCCACGTTCATCGAGGGGGAGTTTTAACTTGCGTAGCAGGTCGGTGACCTCCTCGCGCGCGGTGACGTGACCCATGCTCGGGCGCCGACCTAGGGTAGCTTCGTTGAGATCATCGAGCGCCGTCAGCCCGCGCGGAAAGAACTCGCGGTACATCACGCGCTCGGCCAGACCATCGATCGCCCGGAAGCCGAGCCGCAACGACAACTGGTCCAGCACATCGGCGACCAATAGCTTGTTGCGCGAACCGACCATGGACAGCCGGTTGCGGACCACGATCCAGTCGGTGCTGGCGCCATCGAGCTGGCGCCGCTTGCGCCGGGAGTCGCGCACCATCTGCGCATAGTGGCTCTCGCCGGTTACCGAGTAGTTCGCCGCATCGACGGTGCCGAGGACATCGAAATCGAGGAAGCTGTCATTGATCGGCGTCACCAGCGTATCGGCCATCGAATGCGCCAGCCTCATTAGATAACTGTCAGACCCCGGCGTATCGATGACGATGAAATCGTAGCTCCGCTCCACCGCGCTGACGGCAGTCATGAACTGCTCCAGCTCGATGGCTTCGTTGTCCGCGATCTGCATGGTCTGGCCAAGCTTGATGCAGCAATGAAACGGCACCTCGAGCGCGAGGCCGGCGCGCTGCGCCCAGGCGCGGCGGTTGTCGATGTAGCGGGTGAAGCTTTGCTGACGGCAATCGAGGTCGATGGTGGCGACGCGCTGGCCGGCTTTCAGAAGTGCCACGGCGATATGAAGCGCGGTCGTCGATTTGCCCGACCCGCCCTTCTCATTGCCCAGCACCACGACATGCGCCGTGCCCGATTGTCCCTGACTGGTCTGCAACATCGCAAAATCCCTCGATTTATCTTCAAATCGGCGGCCTCCGCGGTCAAGCGAAATGCGTGCGCGAAGCCTGCGAGTACGGATCGGCCGTGCTTAATGATGAATCCCGGACCTGTTGCAGCATCAGTATCCCCGAACGCTTGGCGTCCAAAGGCTTGGCGTCATCAGACGAGCTTTGATAAGCAGGGTCGGAACGACTGTTTGCCTTCACCCCAAAAATCGAGCCGAAATGCCCCGTCCCCCGATGATCGTCCGCACGCTCCCCGCCCTGCGCCGCGCGCTGGATGGCCTGCGCGCGCGCAAGGCCACCGTTGCGCTGGTGCCGACCATGGGGGCGCTGCATGACGGCCACGTGGCGCTGGTGCGGCTGGCGAAACGGCGCGCCAGCAATGTGATTGTGTCGATCTTCGTCAATCCCGCGCAATTCGCGCCCACCGAGGATTTCGGCTCCTACCCGCGAACCTGGAAAAGCGACGTCGCGCGACTAGCCGCCGAGGGCGTCGACCTGGTCTGGAATCCGGACGTCAAGACGATGTATCCCGCCGGTTTTGCGACAAAAATCCAAACCGAAGGCCCGGCCACCGCCGGGCTGGAGGATCGCTTCCGTCCGCATTTCTTCGGCGGCGTCACCACCGTGGTCGGCAAGCTGTTTGCGCAAACGCGGCCTGATCTCGCGTTCTTCGGCGAGAAGGATTTTCAGCAGTTGAAGGTCGTGACGCGCATGGCACGGGATCTCGACCTTGGCGTCAAGGTCACCGGCACCACCACGGTACGCGAGCGCGACGGTCTCGCGATGTCGTCGCGCAACGTCTACCTGTCGCCACAGGAGCGTGCCGCAGCACCGGTACTGTACCGCGCCATGAAAGAGACGGCAAAGCGGCTGCGCGCCGGCGACAACTTTGAAGCCGCGATGGCTGGCGGCGCCGTGCTGATCACCGAGGCCGGTTTCACGCTGGATTACTTCGAGGCCCGCCACGCCGAAACGCTGGCGCCGATCGCCTCGCTAAAAGACGGCCCGGTGCGCCTGCTGGTCGCCGCCAGGATCGGCAAGACAAGATTGATCGACAACATCGGCGTGTAGAGCTCTGCACGCGGGCTTGCCTGGAATACCCGCCCCTCCGCATTCGCGGAGGATGACGGTCAACAATGATGAAGCGCGGCGCGCTTCATCATTGCTTTAATCCTTAAGCTGCTTGCGTAACATCCGCGGTTCGGTTGCGGCGCCAGACCGTTCCCACCGCGAGCACGACGATTACGCCGAGCACGCCGCAGATCGTTTCGCCACCATGGCCGCCGGCGCCGAAGCGCGGAGCGATATGCAGCGCCGCCAGCATCGCATCAATGCTACTGCCCAGTCCGCCGTCGAACAGGCGATGCAGCAGCGGGGCGATGGCGGGGTCGGTGGCAATGACGTCGCCTGCGATCCAGCCAAGCAAGGCGGCGCCCGCCCACACCAGCAGTGGCAGACGGGTCAGCAGCGCCATGATCAGCGCGGCGCCGGCCACGATCAGGGGAACGCTGATGGCCAGGCCGAGGATCAGCAACGGCACGCTGCCATTGGCGGCGGCGGCCACCGCGATGACGTTGTCGAGGCTCATGACGATGTCGGCGACGACGACGATCTGCACCGCTGCCCACAGATGCGAGGCCGACTTGACCCCCTCCTCGTCTTCCGGTTCGGGAACGAGCAGTTTGGCGGCGATCACGATCAGCGCCAGGCCGCCGACCAGCTTGAGGTAGGGTAGTTCCATCAGCGTCGCGACGATGCCGGTGAAGATGATGCGCAGGATTACCGCCGCGGCGGCACCGAGGATCATGCCCCACAGCCGCTGCTTGGGTTCAAGGCCGCGACAGGCCAGCGCGATCACCAGCGCGTTGTCGCCGGACAACAGCACGTTGATCCAGATGATCTTGCCGACAGCGAGCCAGAAGGCCGGCTGCTGCATCTCAATTTCGAATTGAACGATGACCGATTTGATCGTCGCCGGATCAAAGATATGCAGCAACCAGTCCACAGGCCCACCCCTTTGTATCAAACATCAATTGTCCGGCTTATGCCGGTTGCGGCGCGCCCCGCGCCGAAGCCGAATTAGCCGACGATCTCGTTGCCCGCGAAGAACTGGGCGATTTCGATCGCGGCGGTTTCGGCAGCGTCCGAACCATGCACCGAGTTCTCGCCGATCGACTTGGCGTGGGCCTTGCGGATGGTGCCTTCAGCGGCCTTAGACGGATCGGTTGCACCCATCACATCGCGATGCTTGAGGACGGCGTTCTCGCCTTCCAGAACCTGCACGACGACCGGACCGGAGATCATGAAATCCACCAGTTCGCCGAAGAACGGGCGCGCCTTGTGGACGGCATAGAAGGTCTCGGCCTGCTCACGGGTCATGCGGATGCGCTTCTGGGCGACGATCCGCAGACCGGCCTTTTCGATCAGCGCATTGATCGCGCCGGTCAGGTTACGCTCGGTCGCGTCGGGCTTCAGAATCGAAAAGGTACGCTCGATAGCCATGATTAATCCTTGAAAAACAGTCGTTGGAAGATTGCCGGGCTTATATCGACGCGATGCGGGAACGGCAAGCGATCAGGCACTATGCCGCAGGTAGACAGTTTCGCGACGTCCGCAGCAACGAAGGCGTGAATTACAGCGATTTCATCAAGATGAACCGCTCCTGACATGCGCATGCGGCCGCTGTTCAGCTTCGCCGACCTAAACTGCCAGCGTTGAACTTCGAAACGCCCGGCTCAAAAAACGCAGCATGGGCGACACTTTCACCGCAGGCGCGTGGCGCGCCAAACCTGAGGAGATGACCATGTTACGCAAACTCGCGCTGACCCTGATCGCAGCCGTCTCGCTGGGCGCGGCCGCGATGGCACCGACTTCCGCATCCGCCTGGGGCGGGCACGGCTGGCACGGCGGCGGCTGGCACGGTGGATGGCACGGCGGTGGTTTCCATCGCGGCTGGGGCGGTCCCCGCTTCTTCGTCGGCGGTCCGGCCTATTACGGCGGTGGCGGCTGCTACGTCCGCCAGCTGGTTCCCACGCCGTGGGGCCCGCGCTGGCGGCTGGTCAATCGCTGCTACTGATCTGATCCAGGACTTCCGACAGATCCGACCCGGCCGCCCAGCGGCCGGGTTTTTCGTGGCCATCGCCACCGCGAATTCATGGATTTTTGACTCAAATCGCCTGAAATCGATAAATCTTGAAACAATTCCGGCCCGCCCGACTTGCTTCGGTGTATTTCAACGGCAACGAGCGCGAAGCGGAAACCTGATGCAAAATCGAATCACCGACAGCGAGGAACAGATCGACCGCACCACCACCGCGTCGATCTGCAATGCCATCGGCGAGCGGCTGCGCCAGAACCTGCGTCCGGAATCCACCGCGCTACCGTCCCGGCTGCAGGCGCTACTGGACGAAATGCGGCACCAGGACCGCCAAAGCGCCGCGGAAGCCTAAGTCCATACCGCCATTTTGTGCGGTTGATGGCCCGTTCTCACGACAATCGGGGTTGCGTTTGTGCGCCGCAGCGGTGAAAACCCCGCATGCTTTCAATCACCGACATATCGCTCCGGATCGCCGGACGTCTTCTCATCGACCAGGGCACGGCGCAGATCACGCCGGGGTCGCGGGTAGGCTTCGTCGGCCGCAACGGCGTCGGTAAATCCACCCTGTTCCACGCCATTCGCGGCGAATTGCCGATCGAAACCGGCAGCATCTCGATCCCGCCGCGCTGGCGCATCGGCAGTCTGGCGCAGGAAGCGCCGGATGGTCCGGCGAGCCTGATTTCGGTGGTGCTCAAGGCCGATCTGGAACGCGACGCCCTGCTGACGGAGGCTGAAACCGCCACCGATCCCAACCGTATTGCCGAAATCCAGACCCGCCTCGTCGATATCGACGCCCATTCGGCGCCGGCGCGCGCCGCCGCGATTCTCAGCGGCCTCGGCTTCTCGACCGCCGATCAGGAGCGGTCCTGCTCGGAGTTCTCCGGCGGCTGGCGGATGCGCGTCGCCTTGGCCGCGACGCTGTTCTCGGCGCCCGACCTGCTGCTGCTCGACGAGCCGACCAACTATCTTGATCTCGAAGGCACGCTGTGGCTCGAGGACCATCTCGCCAATTATCCGCGCACCGTCATCGTCATCAGCCATGACCGCGACCTGCTCGACACCTCGGTCGACCAGATCCTGCATCTCGACCGCGGCAAACTGGTGCATTATCGCGGCACCTATTCGGCCTACGAGGAATTCCGCGCCAACAAGGAGCTGCTCGACGCCAAAAACGTCAAGCGCCAGGAAGCCGAGCGCAAGCGGCTGCAATCCTTTGTCGATCGCTTCAAGGCGACCGCCTCGAAGGCACGGCAAGCGCAGTCCCGCGTGAAAATGCTGGAACGCATGAAGCCGATCTCGGCACTGGTGAACCAGGACGTCCGCGAGATCGTGTTTCCCGCGCCGGAGAAAATCCTGTCGCCGCCGATCCTCGCCGTCGATGACGTCTCGGTGGGGTATGAGCCCGGCAAGCCCGTGCTCAGTCGCGTCACGCTGCGGATAGACACCGCGGACCGCATTGCCCTGCTCGGCTCCAACGGCAACGGCAAATCGACGCTGGTGAAGCTGCTCGCCAACAAGCTGGCGC
The DNA here is from genome assembly GCA_028290355.1 of Tardiphaga sp. GTDB lineage: Bacteria > Pseudomonadota > Alphaproteobacteria > Rhizobiales > Xanthobacteraceae > Tardiphaga. Next base: position 23,870 of record JAQGKA010000558.1, read on the forward strand.
CATTTTCGGGCTCGATCACCCGCGCCGAAAAACTGTCGATCGCCTATTTCGCGCAGCATCAGCTCGACGAACTGGTGATGGACGCTTCGCCCTACGATCACGTCCGCAAGCTGATGCCGGATGCAACGGAAACCAAGGTGCGTGCGCGCACCGGCGCGATCGGCTTCTCCGGCAAGGCTGGCGATACCACGGTGAAGAGCCTGTCGGGCGGCGAAAAGGCCCGGCTGCTGCTGGGCCTGGCGACATTCTTCGGCCCCAACATGATCATCCTCGACGAGCCGACCAACCATCTCGATATCGACAGCCGCGCGGCCTTGGCTGAAGCGATCAACGAATATCCAGGCGCCGTCATCATGGTGTCCCATGATCGCTACCTGATCGAGGCCTGCGCCGATCAGCTGTGGGTCGTGGCCGACAAGACTGTCACCAATTTCGACGGCGATCTCAACGACTACCGCCGCATCGTGATGTCGTCGCGCGGCATGCGCGCCGGTCCGCGCGATCGCGCCGCCACCGCCGAACGCGGCAATGGCGGCGACAGGCCGGCCAAGGTCAAAGAGAAGAAGATTCCGCTGAAGCAGAAGGTGTCCGACGCCGAAGCCGAGATGACTCGCATCAACGGAATCATCGCGAAGATCGACACCGCTTTGTCGCTGCCCGATCTGTTCAAGCGCGATCCGAAGCAGGCCGCGCAGCTCAGCAAGGCTCGCGCCGGCGCCGCCAACGCGCTCGTCCGCGCGGAAGAGCAATGGCTCGCGGCAAGTTCGCAGTACGACGAGGCGAACGGGTAACGATATTTACATCGAATTCGCCACCGCCACACAATCGACCTCGACGTCGAACGGCCCCGGCCACGACGGCACATGCAGGAAAATGCGGGCCGGCGCTTCCTTTGGAAAGTAGCGCGTGTAAACCGCATTGAACCTGGCGAAATGCGACGGATCAGGCGTGCAATAGACATTGCATTTGACCACCCGCGTCAGCGACGAGCCGGCGGCTTCCAGGCACAGCTTCATCTGCTCCAGCACAATCTCGACCTGGCGCTCGAACGGCGCAGGCTTGACGTCGCCGGTCTCGGGATCGAACGGCGGCAGGCCGGACAGATAGACAAACCCGTTTGCGACCACAGCGGGATGGATCCATCCTGCGCCGCGGCGGTCCAGGTAGCTTGAAATCGGCTCGACGCGTATGCGCTTCATTGCTCGCCTCGCTTGATGTGAGGCGCCTAACCTATCCCACAAAACTCCCGTGATGGTTCGACCAATATCGAACTGTCGCTGCTTACCAACGGCGCAGAATCCAGCAGCGCACCACATCGCAGGGCTGCGCGCGATGCCGTATCCGCAGAACGCAAAACTCAATTTTATGATTTGTACTAAGTCGCCGCAGGCTTCTTCTTCGCCCTCGGCCTTGCGGCTTTCGGCTGCTCCACCGGCTCAGGCCCGCGCTCGACCACCGTCAAACGACCGGCCGTGAACGTATAGATGCCGGCGCGGACGCCGCGCGAATAGGTCAGCACCGCAACGCGGTCACCACGCGAATTGGTCGAGAGGTTGACGTTGTCGGGAGCGCCAGCACCGCGCGCGACGTCGCATTCGGTGTGGCCAAGCGCGACGACGCCGCCCGATTGCGGTGCGCCCGCAGCGCCATCGGCGAGTGCATTGGCGTCGCGCGGCGCCATGCCCGGACACATGCCGTCGGCACTGATCAGGTCGGCCGGCGTCACCGCCTTCTCGGGGGACAGCGGCGGCGTCTCGATCGAAACGTTCTTGATGAAGACCCGGCCCGGCTTGGAAAACCAGTCGGCGTCCTTGGACAGCAGATCCGACGAAAACATATCGCTGCCGACGCCCGCGCAGCCCGCCAGCAATGGGGCCGCGAGCAGCAGCACGAGAAGTCCTGTTCGATAAGGCTTGTCTTGTCGCACGATCAATTTCATTTCCGACCTGGCACTAAGCGCCTGTACCACCACTTATTTGCGGCACGACCATGACACATGGCAGGTTACCCCCACCGAAACCTAGAATTATCATTAATTGCCGGCAATCGCTAATTGCGGCGCTGCCACCGACCGCGCTCGTCGGTTTGCCAGTAGGTGGCGGTGAATCCCCGCGCCTTGCAGTCGGTCCAGGCGGCCCGCGCCCCCGCAAGTGCGTCGCCGTCGTCGCCATTGAACACCATCACCACGCGTTCATAGCCCTCCGCATCGGCGGGCAAGGCGGCATTGTCGACCAGGAACCGGACCTGGGCCTTGTTCGGATTGCCCTCCTCCACCGCCAGCACGATCGGCTGCTCGGCGGCGTCTGCCACGCGCCAGGTGGCGTGTGGCAGGAACGAGTCGTCGCGATAGGTCCACAGATGCGCATCGAGCGCGTCGGCGCGCTCTTCCGAAGTGGATTGCACGACGACCCGCCAGCCGCGCTCGAGCGATTTCTCGAGCAGCGGCGGCAGCACGCTCTCCAGCGTCATGTTCTGCAGGTGATAGAACAGGACTTCCGTCATCGCGTCAGACTACTTCTTGGCTTCGTAATACTCGGCCACCAGACGGTCCAGCAGGCGGACGCCATAGCCCGATCCCCAGCTCTGGTTGATCTCGGTCTTCGGCGCGCCCATCGCCGTTCCAGCAATGTCCAGATGCGCCCATGGCGTGTCACCGACAAAGCGCTGCAGGAACTGCGCAGCGGTGATCGAACCGCCGTTGCGGGCACCGGCGTTCTTCATGTCGGCGAATTGCGAGTCCATCATCTTGTCGTATTCCGGCCCCATCGGCAGCCGCCAGACCTTTTCGCCGGTGGCCTGTCCGACCGCGTAAAGCCGCTCCGACAGCTCATCGTTGTTCGAAAAAAGTCCGGCATGTTCGGTGCCGAGCGCGACCAGGATCGCACCGGTCAGGGTCGCCAGATCGACCATGAATTTGGGCTTGAACTTCTCTTTGACGTACCAGAGCACATCGGCCAGCACGAGCCGGCCTTCGGCGTCGGTGTTGATGATCTCGATGGTCTGGCCGGACATCGAGGTGACGATGTCACCGGGGCGCTGCGCATTGCCGTCTGGCATGTTCTCGACCAGGCCGATGGCGCCGACTGCATTGATCTTGGCCTTGCGGCCGGCCAGTGCGTGCATCAGACCGACCACGCAGGCGGCGCCGCCCATATCGCCCTTCATTTCTTCCATGCTGCCGGCCGGCTTGATGGAGATGCCGCCGGTGTCGAAGGTAACGCCCTTGCCGACGAAGGCGACAGGCTGTTCGCCCTTCTTGCCGCCGTTCCAGCGCATGATCACCATGCGGCCGGGCTGCGTCGACCCCTGCGACACGCCGAGCAGCGCGCCCATACCGAGTTTTGTCATCGCCTTGACGTCGAGCACTTCGACGACGACGCCGAGCTTCTTCAGTGCGCTGGCGCGGCGCGCAAATTCGACAGGAAACAGCACGTTCGGCGGCTCGTTGACCAGTTCGCGGGCGAGGATCACGCCATCGACGATGTGACCGTCGGGCGCAAACGCCTTCTTGGCGGCGGCAACGTCGTCCACCGCGAGCGAGACCGCGGCGCTGACGGCCTCGTCCTCGCCGTCCTTCTTCTTGGTCTTGTAGCGATCGAATTTGTAAGCGCGCAGCAGCACGCCCGAAGCCACGGAGGCCGACTGCTCCGGCGTCATCGCGCCAGATGCCAGCTCGGCCATCACGGTGACGGCGTCATTGCCCGCACGGATCTTGCCGGCAAGCACGCCGCCAAATTTGAGCAGGTCGCTCTCCTTGATGTCAGCCACCTTGCCGGTGCCGACCACGATCAGGCGGGTGGCCTTGAGGCCTTCCGGCGCGAGGATATCGAGGGTCGAGGCGCTCTTGCCCTTGAACTGGTTGGTGGCTGCGGCCTTTTTGATGATCGCGGCGGTGTCGCCCAGCGCCTTGGCAGTGGCGGCGCCGAACTTCAGCGTGTCGTCGCAGAACACCACCAGCATGCCGCGCGCGGCGGCGGAAAACGGAACGAAGCCGACCTTGACGGCGTCGGGCATGGGTAAATCCTCCAAAAAGTCAGGGCTGTCGCAAGGGGTGGGCACAGAATCCGGTCGGTGCGGCGGGTCGGATGTTTTGTTGTCGCCACAGCCGGAGCCGTCAAGACCGGTTCTGACCTGAAACCATGCAAGAATGATAGATTTCTTGTGTCTGGTTGGAGCGAAACCAAAGCGCGGGCCGGCTTCAAGTCACAGGATGAGCCGGCATTTCTGTGTCGCAATGTGTCTCGATGTCCGCCCTCGCCGCTGCACGGCCACAAACCGGGAACCTTGCCACCGGAGTTTCCGCGTGATCGCAATATTCGGCCAATTTCAGTGGCCCATGCGCCACAGAAGGCGGATATTAACCATATCCTTGAGCGAGCCATCGCCCGGCCATTTTGTTGACCAATCAAAGGGATGGTAAGTGGGAGAGTATGCGGGCCTGAAGACGGCGCTGTGACCATGGGGATTCCCTTAACGGGAATTGGTTACGCCGGCGACTTGCAGGTTGGGGATGGGATTTAACGGACCTATGGGGTCTATCGACAAGTATATTTTCCGCACGACGCTGTCGTCGTTTGCGTTGGTTCTGGTCAGCCTGACGGGCGTGATCTGGATCACGCAGGCGCTGCGCGGAATCGATCTGATGACAAGCCAGGGTCAGACCATTCTGACATTCCTCGGCGTGACCAGCCTTGCGATTCCCGTGCTGGTGCTGATCATCGCGCCGATCGCGCTGATGATCGCGGTGTCCCACACCCTCACCAAGCTCGCTACCGACTCCGAGATCATCGTGATGAACGCCGCCGGCCTGTCGCCGCTGCGGCTGTTCCTGCCGTTTCTCTATGCGACCATCGTGGTGTCGATCCTGGTGGCCTTCATCGGCTCTTATCTGGCGCCGGACGGCATGCGCCGCCTCAAGCGCTGGGACGCCGAGATTACCGCCGACGTGCTGTCGAACATCCTGCAGCCCGGCCGGTTTGCGCAGCTCGACCAGAACCTCACCATCCGCATTCGCGAGCGTCAGCCCGGTGGCCTGCTGGTTGGCATCTTCGTCGATGACCGCCGCGACCCCAAGGAACGCGTCACCATCATCGCCGACCACGGCACGGTCCTGAAGAATAACGACGGCTCGTTCCTGATTCTCGAGGACGGCAACCTGCAACGGTTTGAGGTCGGCAAGACCGATCCGGCGATGGTGGCGTTCGGCCGCTATGCCTTCGACATGTCCAAATTCTCCAACCGCGGCAAGGACGTGACCTACGGCATTCGCGAGCGCTATCTCTGGGAATTGATGGCGCCTCCCGCCGACGATCCGGTCTACCAGCAGATGCCGCGCCAGTTCAGCGCCGAACTGCATGACCGCTTCCTGGCGCCGCTCTATCCGCTGGCTTTCGCCGCCCTCACCTTTGCCTTTCTGGGCTCGCCGCGCACCACGCGGCAGAGCCGCAACTTCTCGATCGGCAGTGCGATCGCCGGGGTATTCGGCCTGCGCATGGCCGGCTTTGCGCTCTCCGTGATGGCCGCCAAATCGCCCTACGCCGCGCTGCTGCAGTATCTCATGCTGGCGGCCGCGATCGGCGCCAGCTTTTGGATCATCGCCGGCGGCATCGTCATCGAACCGCCGGCGGCGCTGATCGAAGCCACCAACCGCTCCAATGCACGGCTGCTGCGCTGGACGCGCCTGGGCAGGCGGCCGGTCGCCACATGAGCATGGTCACCAACACCATCGGCCGATATTTTGCGGGCCGCTTCCTGGTGGCCGCGATCGGCGTGTTCGCCAGCATCTTCATGCTGCTGGTGCTGGTCGATTACATCGAGATGGTCAGGCGAACCGCCGGGCTGCCCACGGTCTCCGCCGTTACCGTCGCACTGACCTCGCTCTACCGGGTGCCGCAGCTGCTCGAGAAGATGATGCCGTTTTGTATCCTGATCGGCGCCATGACCTGCTACCTGGCGCTGTCGCGGCGGCTCGAACTGGTGGTGGCGCGCGCCGCCGGCGTCTCGGCTTGGCAGTTCATCTCGCCAGCGCTGGCCAGCGCCCTCGTCCTCGGCGTGCTGGCTACGATCGGCTACAATCCGCTGTCGGCCAATCTGCGCGAGCAGTCCAAGCAGATGGAAGCCGAGATGTTCGGCGACGCCCCCGGTGGCGGCGTGCAGGATGCGTCCGGATTCTGGATCAACCAAGTCAACAGCGAGGGCCAGGCCATCATCAACGCCGCCCGCAGCGAGCAGCAGGGCATCCGCCTGACCGGACTGACCGTGTTCCGGTTCGACACCAATTCCCAGTTCAAGGAGCGGATCGAGGCCCGCGAGGCGTCGCTGGAGCAAGGTCGCTGGCTGTTCAAGTCGGTGCGCCGCTATACCCTCGATTCGCCGGTGGTTGATCAGGACAGCATGTATCTGGCGACCTCCCTGACCCCCGCCCAGGTCCGCAACAGTTTTTCGACCCCCGAAACCGTGTCATTTTGGCAACTTCCGTCCTATATCAAATCCTCGGAAAGTTCGGGTTTTGCAACCGCGGGGTATCGCCTGCAGTATCACAAACTCATCGCACAGCCGTTTTTGCTGGCTGCGATGGTCATGTTGGCCGCCTCCGTGAGCCTGCGGTTCTTCCGCATGGGCGGCGTCCAGAAGATGGTTTTGAGTGGCGTGGGTGCGGGCTTTCTGCTCTACGTCCTGTCGAAAGTTACGGAAGATTTGAGCAAGGCTGAGTTGATGCATCCGATTGCTGCGGCGTGGCTGCCTGTGTGTGTGGGCGGCCTGACCGGCTTTTTGGCCTTGTTGTACCTGGAGGATGGGTAATTGGCTGTTATCGCCGCCCTCCAAGGACGAGCGCCCGGGACGGAATCGTGCAGGCCCCTGCACGGTGATCGACGACGCATGTCCGCCGTTCTGAGCCCGGTTTTCGCGATCGCCGTGGGAATCGCTGCCGCCCTGGGCAGTGCTGCCGTGACGCCGGCGGCGGCCCAGAGTTTCACCTACAACCGGCCGCATATCCGTCCGAAACCCGCGCCTGCCGC
>JAQGKA010000564.1 GCA_028290355.1 Tardiphaga sp.
TCCCAGAGGAATGGCCGTCACGTATCGTTCGAGCAATCGGGCGGTGCCCTACAAAACCCGGCTTACAGGCCGGCTGATATTTCCTTCCGACAACGAGGGGCCCAGCGCAACACGCCGGGCCCCTCGCCAGTTCTGCGCTATCGGTGCGCGGCAGAACCACCAAAATTTCTGCTGGAATTCCTGCCAATACTACTACCTTAGGTTGGGAGAAGTCGGTCATGCACATCCGACAAAACATCGACACCATGTCCGATGCCAGCATTGCCAAGTACCAAAGCGCGATCACCCGCGCGGTGACGATCAATGACAATCGCGGCTACAGGCATTTCGCCGGCATGCATGGATGGTCGCAAAACCTCTGCAAACATCATGTGATGCTGTTCCTGCCGTGGCACCGCGCCTACCTCTACATGTTCGAACCGTCGCTGCGGGATATCGCAGGCGACGTGGCGCTGCCGTGGTGGGACTGGTCGTCGGCGGATTCCCATGAGCATGGGCTGCCCGAGGCCTTCACGAGCAGCCAGGGCGGCCTCGCCAGCGCGCCGGTGCCGCTCGATCCGCAAACGCTGCAAGCGGTGCAGCAGCAAGTGCCGTGGGCGCTTGATCTCGGCGGCGCTGTTCCTAGAACCATCCGCGATCCCGATCCGGCCGGAAGCCTGCCGATGGCGGCAGCGGTGGAAGATGTGCTGGACGCTCCGACCTATGCGGACTTCACCACCCGGCTTGAAGACATCCATGACGGTATCCACGGCTGGTTCAAGGGGACCATGTCGATCGTTCCATTCGCGGCGTTCGATCCCATATTCTGGGCGCACCACACGATGATCGACCGGCCGTGGTACAAGTGGCAGATGCGGCACCCCGGCGTCGGCGTGCCGGCCGAGATCGCCAACAGCGCGCTGGAGGGGTTTCCCCTGACGGTGCCGCAGGTGCTGGATATCGCCACGCTCGGCTACGATTACGCAACGGGAGTCGTCTCATGACCGACATACCAACTGCAGCCAACGAGCTCGGCCCGCTGAAATATGCAGGTCAGGTCAAGACGCATACATTCGCCACGCCAGCGCGGGCGCGCCTGAGGACATTCTCCGCCGGCGCGGCGCCCGAAGCGGTGCAGGCTCCCGACTTCAAACGGGCCGATATCGTCATCGACGGCGTCGATCACTCCGGTCCGAGTTTTGAGGTACGCGTCTTCGGCAACAATGCCAATGCGACTGCGACGACCGAACCGAAAATCGAAAACGGCTATCTCGGCTCGTTCCACGTGTTTGGCCACGGTTTCTGCTTCGGCGATGTCGGGCACTGCGAGATCACCAATCGTGGCGCGGCCGAGATTGACCTGCGCGGCCCTCATCCGCTTGCGCCGGCGCAGAAGATCGTGGTCGCCACCGATGCCATCAAAACGCTGATCGCCCGCGACGGAGCGGTGAACGATGTCAGCCTGGTGCCGATCGCAATCGGCACCACTCCTCCGGACAGCGACCCCACCAAGGCGCCCGAAGTGCTGAAATACGACAACGTGCGCCGCGTCACCTACGATTGACCGCAGCTTCCGCAACAGGGCACGACGAGGTCTGATCGCGCGCGCATGGCCGCCATGCCGGACTTTCTGCACGATCGACAACGCAGGCGCTAGGCGCACCCGGCCAAACCGGCTAGTCCTCCCGCCATGTCCTTCCCTTTATTGTCTCGCGAACATCTCGGCCTGTTGCTGGGCCTCATCGGCGTCATCATTTTCGGCGGCACGTTGCCGGCGACGCGGATCGGGGTGTCGGCGATTGATCCCTTTGCGCTGACCGCGTTGCGCACCGCCATCGCTGGCCTGTGCGCGCTGGCGCTGCTGGTGATCCTGCGACGGCCGCTGCCGCCGCGCCGGCTGTGGCCGCAACTGGCGCTGGTGATGTGTTGCATCGCCGTGGTGTTCCCGTTCCTGATGGCGGTGGCCTTGAAGACCGTTGGCGCCTCCCATGGCAGCGTTGTGCTGGGAATTCTGCCGCTCGCCACCGCCTGCGTCGCCGTCGTCATCACCCACGAACGGCCCAAGCCGCTGTTCTGGATCGCGTCGCTGGCCGGCGCCGCCATCGTGATCGCCTTTGCGCTGCGCCAAGGTGGTGGCGCGCTATCAGCAGGCGATTGGCTGCTGTTCGGCGCCGTCGCCGCGTCCGCGATCGGTTATGGTTTTTCCGGGCGGCTCACCGCAAAAATGCCGGGCTGGGAAGTGATCAGCTGGGTGCTGGTGATGGCGCTGCCGATTTCACTGCCGGCGGCGGCATGGACCCTGCCCGCGGACCTGACAGCGATCCCGCTCAAACCATGGCTGGCGCTGCTCTATGTCGCGGTGTTTTCGCAATGGATCGGCTTCTTCGCCTGGAATGCCGGCATGGCGATGGGCGGCATCGCCCGGGTATCGCAGGTGCAACTGCTGCAGCCATTCGTGACGTTCGGATTTGCGGCAATGTTCAATGACGAGGCGATCACCTGGCAGATCGTGCTGTTCGCAGCGGCTGTAGTGGCCATCGTCGCGATCAGTTCGCGGACGCGGGCGCGGCGACTACCGGTTGCGCCGGTGTGACGCCGCTCAGAACTGGAAGTACAAAAACTCGAGCCGCTGCCACATACCGAACAGCGCGATCGTGAAGGCAATGGCAATGAAGAGTGCCCACACCGCGTTCGGCCGCCAGTATATAAAGGTAGCGGTCTCCGGCGCGTGTCGATATTCCCGGTAACGAAATATCTGCGGCACGTTCGGCAGTGCGAGGACAATCACCAGCGCCAAGGTGACCGCGATACCGCCGACGAGCAAAAGCTTTTCGGCGCCCAGCAGGATCGGCAGATCCATTACCCGCAGAATTCCCGGCGACACATAGGCAGAGCTGTCCGCCGCTTGCCCGGACAGGCTAAGCAGCATTTGCCATGCGCCCGCCATCGTACCGGCGCGAAAGAACACCCAGGCGATGACCACAGCGAAGAACGTCAAGGTCCAGCCGGCCGCGTTCAAGAGCATCGCCCCCATCCAGCTTTGCGCGGACGACACGGCGCGCCAGCCGCTCCAGAAATGGTTGATGCAGAGATAAACGCCGTGCAGACCGCCCCACACCACAAAATTCCAGCCGGCGCCGTGCCACAGCCCGCCGAGCAGCATCGTCAGCAGCAAATTGCCGTAACGCCGTTTCTCGCCGAGACGATTGCCGCCAAGCGGGATGTAGAGATAGTCGCGCAGAAATCGCGACAGCGTGATGTGCCAGCGGCGCCAAAACTCGATGATCGATGTCGCCCTGTAGGGCGAGCGAAAATTCACCGGCAGGCGAATGCCGAACATCAATCCCAGTCCCAGCGCCATGTCGGAATAGCCGGAAAAATCGAAATAGATCTGCAGCGTGTAGCCGAGCGTTGCCAGCCACGCCCATGGCGTGGTGACGCCGCCGCCGGCATCGAGATGCGCGAACACCGGGGTGACGAACTGTGACAGGTTGTCGGCGATCACGACCTTCTTGAACAGGCCCGCAATGAAGATGGCGACACCGCGCGCGGCCATGACGGCATTGCGCCCGCTGCCGGCGCGCTTGAACTGCGGGATCATTTCCGCGTGATGCACCAGGGGCCCGGCGATCAGATGCGGAAAGAACGAAACGAACAAAGTGTAACTGACGAGGTCGCGCTCAACTTTGGCGCCGCGCATCACATCGACGAGATAGGCGATCTGCTGGAAGGTGAAGAACGAGATGCCGAGCGGCAGAACCACATTCGCAAACGGCAGCGGCGGGCCGCCGAGGGCGCTGATGCTGTCGAAAACAAAGCCGGTATACTTGAAATAGCACAGCACCGCGAGATTGAGCGTCACGCCGAAGATCCCGATGACGCGGCGACGCGCAGGATCTGCCATCCGCAGCCCGATTCCGAAATTGACGGCAATCGAGGTGAGAAACAGCACGAGGTAGATCGGCTTCCATGCACCATAGAAAAATAGCGACGCACCGACCAGGACAAGAATGCCCGTGCGCGGCGAATGCCGGCGCGCCGCGGCGAATGCTAATATCGTCGCCGGCAGGAACTGAAACAGGAACGTGAACGTGCTGAACAACATCGACTAGCGATTCAGCTGCGTCATGAGATAGCGCGTGTAGATCGGGATGCCCGACGCGTTGAGATGTGACTCATCCGAGAAATGCGTCTGCGTCAGGCCGGGGACCGACGGAATATTCACGACGTCGAACCCGCAACGACGCCCGGCCGCATCGATTACCGCGACCTGTTCGCTGTCCATCCTCCGCCATGCCGGGTCGGCGGCACGATCGTAACGCGGCGCCCAAGGCGGAGATACGACGGTCAACTTGCGCACGCGCTTGACGATGTCGCATAGCGCGCCGATCTCATATTTCACCTTGGGGCCTGACAAGTCCCAACCCGCATAGAATGCATGCGAGCTGATATCGCTCGGCCATTTGTAATTCGGGTTTGTTGTCAGCCTGACAAGGCCTAGGTCCGCGGGCGGCTGACCGAATTCGGCGACATGCTGTTCGGCGGCGAGGCGCGAACTGAAGGCCTCGCGGATAAAGCGGATCAGCGTGCCTAACCGCAGCGGCAGGAACGTTGCGATCTGATCAGCAACGCTCATTCGCGCCGTCACGTCCTGGGGATTCGATCCCGCGGTTCGCAAACCATCGTTGAGGATCGGCGGCGTCAGGTTGATGACGACATGCGCATCCCCGAAGCGATCCGGCGCCAAATCAATCGCCGCGCGCACCGCGAGCGGCTCACCCGCTTCATAGGCGATATTGATGACCGCGCCTTGCGGCTTTCCCATCAGTTCAGCAGCAAGGCTCGGATCAACCTGATAGTGGGTGCGACTGTCGCCAGCAAAGATCAACTCCGGGCGCAGCTTCAGCAGCGGCAGCTTGATCGCGAGCGCCATCGGCACGTCGTTGTGAACGCGATTCGATACTGCAAGCAGACCTGCTAGGCCGGCTAACCACACCGCAGCCGTCATCGCAAAAGCCGCAACAATCCAACGGACGGGAGCGCTTTGAATTCGCAGCAAAGTACCAGCAGATTTGATGAAAACGCGATCGGCCATGTGCATTTCATGGCATGAAGGCCGGCGTCAAACAACCAGAGCGAGATTAATGTCCACCGCCGGCCGAGGCCGGGTTGTTCGGCTTGTTGAGCAGCAGCACCAGCGTGCTCAGCGCGAGGTAGAAGAACGACAGCAGGAAGAACGCGTCGCCGAAGCCCATCACGGTGGCCTGGCGATGCACGATCTGATTGAGCTGCTTCAGCGCCATGATCGAGGCGTCGCCCATGCCCTGGAATTTCTGGGTAAAATTGTTGAGCGTCTCAACCGCCATCGCATTGCCCCAGGTGACCTTGTCGTGCAGCCGCGAGATGTGAAAGTCGGTGCGGTCATCGAGCGCGGTGTTGATCAGAGCAAGGCCGAGCGCGCCGCCGAGGTTTCGCGTCAGGTTGAACAGGCCGGAGGCATTCTTCAGCCGCTCCGGCGCCAGGGTGCCCAGCGCGATGTTGTTGACGGGCACCATCGCCAGCATCATGCCCATGCCGCGCAGGATCTGCGGCACCAGCAATTCGTAAAAGTCGAAATCGCGGGTGATCCAGGTCATCTGCCAGGTGCCCATGGCGAACAGCACGAGGCCGAGCGCGATCAGATAGCGCAAATCGACCTTGGTCATCAGACGGCCGACGATGGGCGCCATGCAGAACATCGCGACGCCGGAGACGAACATGGTCTGGCCGATCATCAGCGCGCTGTAGCCGCGCACTTCCGCCAGATAGCGCGGATACAGATAGGTCAGGCCGTAAAGTCCGATGCCGATGCAGAACGAGAACATCGAGCCGAGCGCAAAATTGCGATCGGTGAAGGCTCGGATGTCGACGATCGGTTCGCGCGCGGTCAGCACCCGCCAGAAGAACAACACGCAGGAGACCACGCAGACCACGGCGAAGATGGCAATCGAGGTATCGCCGAACCAGTCGTTGCGGGGGCCTTCCTCCAGCACATATTCCAGTGCGCCGAGGAAGCCGGCCATGAAACCGAGACCCCACCAGTCGAAATGGTCCAGCAATTCGAAATGCGGCTCGTCGAAATCCACCAGCGCCAGCACGCCGAGGGTGATGCCGATGCCGGGCACCACGTTGATGAAGAACAGCCAGTGCCACGACAGCGCGTCGGTGATGAAGCCGCCCACGGTGGGACCGACGGTCGGCGCCAGGGTGGCGACGAGGCCGATGATCGGCGCGACGATGTGAAATTTGGAGCGCGGAAACACCGTATAGGCCGAGGCGAACACCGTCGGGATCATGCCGGCGCCGAGAAAGCCCTGGATGGCGCGCCACAGGATCATCTGCTCGATCGATGAGGTAAAGCCGCACATCAGGCTGGCGACGGTGAAGCCGGCTGCAGAGATCGCGAACAGGATCCGGGTGCCGAGCGCCCGCGACAGGAAGCCGGACAATGGAATCGCGATCACTTCCGCGATCAGATAGGCGGTCTGCACCCACGACACTTCGCTGGAGCTCGCCGACAACCCGGCCTGGATATCCGACAGCGATGCCGAGACGATCTGGATGTCCAGGATCGACATGAACATCCCGAACACCATGATCAGGAACGCGAACAGCCGCTTCGGCGCAATGCGCTCCGAGGGTGCGGCGCTGGCCGGTATCGCGCCGGGTGTTGCTGTGGTCGAGGCGGCCATCGGTCTGTCCTGACGATCAGCGCGCGGGCTCGGCACCCGGCTTGGTGTTGACGCGGACGTAGACTGACATGCCGGCGCGCAGCAGGTTTTCCTTGGCGACGGCGGCGGGCACGCGCAGCCGCACCGGCACGCGCTGCACGATCTTGGTGAAGTTGCCGGTGGCGTTGTCCGGCGGCAGCAGCGTGAACACGGAGCCCGCGGCCGGCGCCAGGCTGTCGACGGTGCCTTCGATGGCCCGGCTTGAGTCGGCATCGAGCTCGATGCTGACCGGCTGGCCCGGCTTCAGGCGGCGCAGCTGCGTCTCCTTGAAGTTGGCGTCGATATAGACGTCGTCGAGCGGCACCACGTTGCCGAGCCGCTGTCCCGTCTGGATGAAGTCGCCGGTGTTGACGAGACGGTTGGAGAAGATGCCATCGACCGGCGCCTTCACCAGAGTAAAGTCGAGATCGCGCTGGGCCTTGTCGAGCGAGCTCTGCAATTCCGCGAGCTGGGCGCGGGCTTCATTCTGCTGCGCTTTGGTGACTTCGACATTGTCGCGCGCGGCATCGAAAGCGGCCTGGGCCGCCTGCACGGACGCCGCAGTCTGGTCGCGGCTGGACTGCGAGCTTTCAAAGGTGGCGCGCGAGGCGAAGCCCTTGGTGCTCAGCGCTTCCTGACGATCGAAGTCGAGTTGTGCGCGCTTCGAAGCGGCATCAGCCGACGCCAGCTGCGCATTGGCCTGCTCGACGGCACTCTGCATCGCGGTAACCTGGCGGCCGATGCGTTCGATGGTCGCCTGCTGGGTCGCGATCTTGCGTCGCGCAGCATCGACAGCGATGCGGTAGTCGCCATCATCGATCTTGAAAACCACGTCGCCGGCTTTCACCGGCTTGTTGTCGCCCGGCAGGATCGCGGCGATATGGCCGGCGACGCGCGCGCCGAGCGTGGTGTTATTGGCGCGGACATAGGCGTCGTCGGTGCTGACCATGAAACGGCCGACCAGATAATAGTTCACGCCATAGGCGGCAGCCGCAAGCGCCAGCACGGCGCCGACGCCCAGCAGGATGACTCGCTTCTTGCCGGATTTCGGAGCCGCCGCCGGCTTGGCTTCGGCAGCCGGCGGGGCAGGCTTTTCCGTCGCCGGCTTTTCGGGCGCGGGGGCATCCGCGGGACCGCGTGCAACGGAGTCGTCTGAAGCGTGGGCATGCGCCTCGGCGCGTGCCGTCGACACAACGCGCACCGGCGCGGCCTCGGTCGCCTCCGACTCGGGGCGAATGATACGGGCAGCCTGGTCGCGCGGTCCGGCCATCGAGGCCTCCTCAATTAGGATCGCAGAAAACGCCGGGAACGACGGCAGACTTCCGCTCTATCCCCATCATTTACATTGACCGAACGGTTCGGTCAAGATAGATTGTCGATTTGAGACCATAAGTTTCCAACCTTACGGAGCATGTGTGACTCAGCTAATTTACGGGACAGGCTGAACCAATGGTTGCACAGCATCAAACCGCGCTTTCGGTCGTCGGCGACGAGGACAGCGCCAAGCGGCGGCAGATTCTCGACGGCGCACGCGCGGTCTTCATGAATCTCGGCTTCGACGGCGCCAGCATGGGCGAGATCGCGCGCGCTGCCGGCGTGTCGAAGGGCACGCTCTATGTCTATTTCGCCGACAAGAACGGATTGTTCGAAGCCATCGTCGAGCAGGAAGTTCTCGAGCAAGGCAAGGCCGCGTTCAATTTCGATCTCGCACGCGATGTCGAGACCACGCTGAAAGATTTTGGCACCGCCTATATTCAACTGCTGTGCCGGCCCGGCGGCGGATCTTCGACCCGCACGGTGATGGCCATTGCGGAGCGAATGCCGGAAGTGGGTCAGCGTTTCTACAACAACGTGATCGCGCTGACGATCAACCGCTTCGCGACCTATCTCGACGCCCGGGTGACCGCCGGCGACCTCGCGATCGACGACTGCCAGCTGGCAGCGTCGCAATTCATGATGTGCTGCCAGGCATCCCTGTTCATGCCGTTCATTTTCCAGGCGGCGCCGGCGCCCTCACCCGCGGAGATTGCCGGGGTGGTCGATAGCGCGATGAACATGTTTCTCGCCGCCTATCGCATCAAGCCCACCTGACAGGGCTTTCCGCTACTCGTTCTCGTAGTCTGCCGCGTCATCATAGGCGGCCTTGCGCGAAGGCTTTTTCGCAGCCCGGCCGCCGAGCGATCCGGTCACCGCCGGCTCGCGGCTGGAATAGGTGCTGCGCGGCATCGCGCGCGACGCGATCTCTTCGCCGGACACGGCGGCCGGCTGACAGATGATGCGGCGGCTGGAGCGGCGCATCAGATCGACGTGGATGTGATCGTAATGATAGACGTTGGAGCCCGGCGCCAGCACGGTGTTGAAGACCTGGCACGCCGCGCCCTGCACGTCGCGCAGGAACCCCTGCTCTTCCGGCATGCCCTTCCAGCCATCCTTGACTGAAATCTTGCGGCCATCGGCCAGCGTGAAGGAGGCGATGTCGAGGGCGTTGCCGAAGGCGTGCTCGGAAATATGCGCGCGCGAATTGCCGTTCATGCCGCGGCAGGAATAGGCGGAGATCTGCTTGATCTCGACAACCCGGGCGCCGAACCAGCGCACCGCAGCGGGCTGCACGGCCTCGGCCAGCCACTTGTCCAGCGCCGAGACGATCGGACAGGCCAGGGTCGCGGTCGGCTTCAGCGCGACCGGGCCGACCGAGCCGGTCACATTGCCCTGCGCCGGACCGAGCCGGGGCGGCGAAAAGTCTTGCGGCGAACTGGCGGCAGAGTTGCGGTCAGGCTGCGGAGCGCGCTGCACCCCGGAACTGTACCTGCCGTAAGGAGCGGCAGCCGGCTGGGGAGTACCCTCTGGCGGCAATTCGATGTCGTCCTCGTCCTGCGGAACCCCGGGCGGGGTCAGCGAGATCGGACCGTTGGAATTGGAGCCGGCACCGTAGCCGGGCTGGCGGACGGCGGTCTCGGGATAGGAGTTGGAATAAGAACTGGGCGGGCGCGCGATCTGCGGCTGCTGCACCGGCCAGCGCGGCTGGCTGGCGTTGCCGACGCTGCCGGGCGGCCGCAACGTCTCATCGGCAAAGCCGAAACTACTGCTGCTCTCGCCGAGCGCGGCGACCTTCAATGGAAATTCGGCGCCGCAAACGCCCGGCCCGGAAATCGGATCGATCCGAACGAGATCGGCTCCCTCTTTCACGGCACCGGATTTCAGACATGCAACCTCTGCCTCGGCACGCCAGGGTTCGCGTTCGGCGGTTTGAAACAACCCGCGACCACAACCCGCTAGCGATACAAGGACGACGGAGCCGACGAGATACAAACGAATTCCGCGCGTCATCCGCGCAACTTCAACCAAATAATTTAAGGACTCTTCAACGCGTTGAAATCAGTTTTGATTAACCATGTTGCTCAAGTGGCAGCGCGCAGGTCTGCGCGGCTTCGTCTGCCGGTCATTCGAGAATTGCTCCGTGATCGAAGCCCGATGAACGGGCGAGAAAGCGATAATCATGGTCCCGATTGATCAGCGCGCCGCGTGGCGACACGCATAGAATGTATTTGACCCTGTCACTCCTTTCTAGGATCGGACCAGATGTCAGACACACCTCCCGTCAAAAAATACAGCGAGCAGGAAACCGAGTGGCGTCGGAAACTTCTTGCGGCAGCCAATACTGTATTCAAGCCCTTGAAATCGACTGCGACCCAGAAGCGAAGAGCATTGAAAACGAAACCAACCAAACCGATCAAAATCCGGAAAGTCGTTAAGTCTTGCGCTTAATGTCGCGGGGCCTCTTGGCGATTTAGTTATCATGGGTTTTTCAGTGCCGATTCGTTGGTCACTATTGCTCGTTTCCAAATATAACGCTGATCACTGCCCGGCATCGCCATGCTCGCTGCTGCAGCATGACTCCCACCGTTCTGGCTCGGATGGCCGCCTCGCTTCAGATGGTCAGCACTCCTGCCTCGTTTAACTGCGGAACGCTTCGCCACCGTCGGCGTTACAGTGGCTGCGGCGTGAAGCAGGGAGTTTCCCATGACGTTCACCGGTCGATTGAGCGTTGTCGCAGCCTACATGGCGCTCGCCTTTGTCGGCGCGAT
>JAQGKA010000572.1 GCA_028290355.1 Tardiphaga sp.
CACGGAGAAAACCAGTCAGGCCAAAGACGTTCGCGCCGCAATTGGTTCTCGCTACGGTGACGTTCTTCCAGCTGAGGGCCATTTGTTCGATCTCCTCGAACCGGAGGACGTTGTTCCGGCCTGGAAGCGATGGTCGCCGATACTTTTACGGCCTGAAGGTCTTTACGGAACGCGCCCGGCAGATCGTGACGCGTGCGCGTCAGCATCTTCAAGGCTTTCTGCTGCGTCACGGCCGCAAGCACGGGCAAGGGACGGCGTGGGCGAATGGCTTACCGGCGGTGGCTATCGACTCTGGCCTTCCAACATACTGCTCAGCAGATCGCTTTTCAGGACTATGTCGATGCCGTTATGGATGCGGAACGGCGCCTGCAGCGGGTCGAGGAACAGATATCCTGCCTTCTTCCCGAATGGAATCTGCGCCCAGTTGTTGACGCGTTGCAGGCGATGCGGGGGATCGCACTGATCAATGCCGTGGTGCTGGTTGCGGAAGTCGGCGACTTCACACGCTTCTCGAACCCACGCCAGCTCATGGCCTATTTCGGCCTCGTCCCGGGCGAGCAATGAAGTGGTGAGACCATCCGACACACCGGCATTACCAAAACCGGTAACAGCCATGCCCGGCGCGCGCTGGTCGAAGGCGCCTGGGCTTACCGAATGAAGCCGCGCATCGGCCGTCACAAGGTCGACCGGATCGAGGCGCTGCCAAAAATTATTCGCGACATCGGGTGGAACGCGCAGGTTCGACTCTGTGCCCGATATCGTCGGCTGAGCGCGCGCGGCAAGAACGCCAACATCG
Source organism: Tardiphaga sp. (assembly GCA_028290355.1). GTDB lineage: Bacteria > Pseudomonadota > Alphaproteobacteria > Rhizobiales > Xanthobacteraceae > Tardiphaga. The sequence continues at coordinate 797 of JAQGKA010000572.1, forward strand.
TCAATATAGCCATCGCACGCGAGATGGTGGGCTTCATCTGGTCGATCGCCTGCACGATTCAATCCGCGCCAAGGACGGCGTGATCATGACTTAACAGACAGCTAGGAGAGGAGATCGCAAACACCACATCAGCCTCGGCGCGTTATGCGGCGCTGGGGGCAGGACAATGCCGGGGAGCCCTCGTGTCCACTATGAGCCTTTGATGCTCGCCATCTAGACAGAGGAAGCCCCAAACGAAACAAGGTCATGCGGCTCGACCCGCGGATGAGAGATTGTTGACCGACGTTTAAGTCCTGCTTCCTGCACCGCATATCCGTCGTATAAAATGCCTCTGCCGCCGATCGGAATCGACGGGCCAATCGCTTTGCAAAAAACCCTGGTCAGCAATCATGAGAGTGGATTGATGCCGACGTAAGAGTCCTTGTTGGGATTCCCATGGCCTTGGCGTCGTGCGAGCCTGCGAGATGCGTACTGGCGTCACCGTCTATCTGGGCCCGACTGATCGCAAGCGCCTGCAAGCGATCGTCGATGACCGTAACAACCCCCAGAAGCACGTCTGGCGCCCCCGGATTGTGCTCGCGACGGGCTGGGCGCGGCGACGATCATGCGCACCGCTGGCGTCAGCAAGACGGCCGTCTGGCGCTGGCAAAAGCGGTTCATGTCGGAGGGGGTTGATGGCCTGCTACGCGACAAGACGCGGCCGGCGCGGATCGCCAGACTGACCGACGATGTCGCCGAGCGCATCGTCGCCCTGACCTTGGGCGAATCGCCGAGCGAGAGCACGCACTGGACTGGTCGGGCGATGGCCAAGGCCGCGGGCGTCAGCCTAACCTCGGTTCAGCGTATCTGGCGGGCTCACGGCCTAGCCCCGCACCGGCTCCGCACCTTCAAGCTTTCCAAGGATCCGAAGTTCGCCGCCAACGTCAGCGACATCGTCGGCCTGTATGTCGATCCGCCCGCCCACGGCGTGGCCCTCAGTGTCGATGAGAAGTCTCAGATCCAGGCCCTGGACCGCACCCAGCCGGGCCTGCCCCTGAAGAAGGGTCGGGCCGAAACCATGTCCCACGATTACAAGCGCAACGGCACGACCACCCTGTTCGCCGCCTTCGACGTGCTGGAGGGCAAGGTCATCGGCCGTTGAATGCAGCGCCACCAGCATCAGGAGTTCATCCGGTTTCTGAACGCCGTCGAGCGCGAGGTCCCGGCGGGCAAGACGGTCCACGCCATCCTCGACAACTACGCCACTCACAAGCACCTCAAGGTGATCGAATAGCAGGGGCATCATCCGCGCTGGAGCTTCCATTTCACGCCCAACTCGGCCAGTTGGCTCAACGCCGTCGAGGGTTTCTTCGCCATCCTCACCAAGCGGCGCCTCAAGCGCGGCGTCTTCAAAGGCGTCGTCGGTCTCCAGGCCGCCATCAATCGCTTCGTCGCCGACCACTGGCGATCCGGCCGGCATGCAGAAAGCTGATGTCGGTGGTCGCTTCGTCACTGGCGGTAACAGCCCCCACGCCTGTCACGACATCGTTGATCTGCTTCTGCCGCAGCGGCGCGGACTGAATTAGCACCACCGGCTCCGGCGGCTTTGGGGCGATAGAGCGCCGCTTGCTCGTGTACTCCTTCTACCGGCCTTATTTCTTTTCGAGGCTGGTGATCGTCTTTGTACCGTTCATGACCGACGAGGTGAAAGTCACCTTGTCCCCGTAGCGCAGCGCATTGAACAGTAAACCGTCCTGCAATCTGAAGTCCTGTGTTGAATTTGTACCATTTGCACGGACCGTTCCGGAAGACGCCAGCAGGATGGTGGTCGTGCCTTTCGGCTCATCGATATTTGCAATCGAGCCTTCTTGAGCCTGCTGGGATGTTGCTGCCGTTGTTAGTACAACGCCGGACAAGACGGCGAAGGCAGAGATGCTAGTCGTGATCTTCATGAGGTTCTCCTTGAAAAGCGTGGGAATGGGCATCCGGCGGTACAGACCGTCTCGGACACCGGCTCAGTTCTTTGCTATTGCCGTTTTTTCGAGTGCTGCGCGGACGTTTCGGGCGAGCTTTTGGGCATCATCGTTGGCCCAGAAATGAATAAAGAAGAGCCGCGGATTCTCATCCAGCATGTGGCTGTGGATCGCCGTCACCTCGATGTCGCCTGCGCGCAGCGAACGGATCAGAGGATTGACCTCGCCGCCGGTGACCAGGAAGTCGCCGGTAATGGCGGCCTTGCCGCCGCCGGTGGGCTGGAAGTTGATCGCATTGGCCCCGCCGAGCGCGGCGTTCACCGTCATTCCGTCTTCGACGATGGGATCACGTCGCGGGATGTTGAATTGATAGACCCCGCCGTTCGCGACACCCTTGACGCCGAGGGTTTCGTCTAATTTTCCGGTATCCAGTTCGATCGGTGCCTGGGGCGCTGGCGACGCGGGCGGCGGATCGAATGGCGTTTTGCTTGAGGCCGACAGGGCCGCATGAATGATTTCGGCCATCTTCGCGGGATCGCCGTGACCGCCGACGTGCATGTAGAACGTTGCGGGCGTCGCCCGAAGGATGTGATTGTGGAGGGCTGTGATGTCCAGGCCGGCATCGAGCAGCTTGGTCATCACCGGCGTGATCTCGGTCTCAAGGAGGACGAGATCTCCCATCACCATCGCCTCACCGTGCATCGGGGCGAACGCTACCCAGCCGCCCAGGGCCAGAGCAGGCTTGATCGTCACGCCTTCTAGAGTGACCTTGAGATCCGATCGAGGCAGACCGTAGCGGTGCACGCCTCCAGACACAGTGGCGGTCTTGCCCAAGGCCGCATCGACTTTGCCCCAATCAATGTCCGCCGCCCGCGCGAAGCCGGGGATGCTCAGGATGGATGCCAGCAACAAGCTCGTCGTGAATCGTTTCATGTGGTTCTCCTCTGGTGCCCGCAAGCCTTCTTCAGTTCAGTTTTCGACTTCGGCTTGACCGGGTCGGTGGGTTTGCGAAGAATGCCCGGGGCCGGGTCGCGCTGGTCCGACTCGCGCCGCATCTCCACGCGATTGCCTTCGATCCAGAGCTGGTAGCAATCTTCGGAGCCGGTCCCTTCGCGATCAACGCACACCCGGTCCGCCGCGACCCGCCACTTGCCGATACGGGTTTTGCCCGTGTCGTAGCTTCGTAGGTCGCCGCCTCGTTCGTAGACCTCGCGCCAATGAACCTCGTCAGTGAACTCCATACCGCCGAGTTTTGAGGTGATCTGCCCGCCGGTCAGCTTGCGAAACGTATCCGCCTTGGCGCTCGACGATGCCGCGAAGATCAGAAGCATCAAGGTGCAGACGCGCGCCGCCCGGTTGACGACCGTCGACATCAGATCGCCCCCGCTGCGCGTAGCAGAAGCCCAGCAACGCATGCGCCGCCGAGCACAGTAAGCATCCCGATATTGAAACGAAAGATCGCGGTCGCCGCCGCCAAGGATAGGATAAGCGCTGCGGGATCGATGCTAGCCAGGACCGGCATCTCGAACGACAGCCCGAAGCTGCGCACCGGAACCGCCTCACGAAAGATCGTGTGGATCGCGAACCAGATCGACAGATTGAGGATGACGCCAACCACGGCCGCCGTGATCGCCGACAGTGCGCCGGCGAGCGCCCTATTGCCCTTCATGACCTCGATGAAGGGCGCGCCGAGGAAGATCCAGAGGAAGCACGGCGTGAAGGTGACCCAGGTCGCGAGCAGCCCGCCCAGCGTGCCGGCTACCATCGGCGAAAGCGACCCGGGATCACGGAACGCGGCCATGAAGCCCACGAACTGCAGCACCATGACAAGGGGCCCCGGCGTTGTCTCCGCCATGCCGAGACCGTCCAGCATTTCGCGGGGCTGCAGCCAGTGGTAGTGTTCGACGGCCTGCTGCGCCACATAAGCCAGCACTGCATACGCGCCCCCGAACGTCACCATCGCCATCTTGCTGAAGAACACGGCGATCTGGCTGAAGACGTTGGCCTGGCCGTAGATGGCCAGCAAGGTGAACACCGGGACGAGCCACAACAGGAGCCAGACGACGCTCACGCGGAGTGCGCGTCCGACGCTTGGCCGTACGTGATCCGGCAGGTCCTCGCCGAGCATGCTGTCGATCGCGGCGGTCGACTTCGCCTCACCATGTCCACCACCGGCTGCGAACTCCGGGCGTCCCGCCCGGGCCCCCAGGTAGCCGACGATGCCGGCTGCCAGAATGATTGCGGGGAAAGGCACGTTAAAGAAGAAGATCGCGACGAAGGCCGTTGCCGCCAGTGCGAGCATCACGTTGTTGCGCAGCGCCCGCTTGCCGACACGCACGACGGCCTGGATCACGATCGCCAGGACGGCAGCCTTGAGACCGTAGAACAGCGCCTCGACGAAACCAACGTTACCGTAGGCTGCGTAGATGTAGCTGAGCGCCATGATGCTGATGACACCCGGCAGGATGAACAGACAGCCCGCCACGATGCCGCCGACGGCGCGATGCAGGAGCCAGCCGATATAGGTCGCAAGCTGCTGCGCTTCGGGCCCCGGCAGCAGCATGCAGTAGTTCAGCGCGTGCAGGAAACGGCTCTCCGAGATCCAGTTCTTCTCGTCGACCAGGATTCTGTGCATGACAGCGATCTGCCCGGCGGGACCACCGAAGCTGAGCAGCGCTATCTTCAGCCAGACGCGGAATGCCTCTCCAAAGCTGATGCCATGAGAAGGAACGCCGGAGGCAATCGTTCGATCTGCGGGAACGTCAGTCATCTCAGGACTTTCCCTTGCTGGTCGGCCAATTATGGGTTTCGCCCGTCGCATCGCGGCACCATCCATAGAAGGCGTCGTAGACCAGCATGCCGGCGTCCAGTTGAGCGAGATCGTCGTCGAACATTCGGGAAAGCCCGAGGGACGCGGCCATGAGGCCGGGGGCCTCTGGAGAAAGTTCGGGCCGCCCCGTGTCAGCCGCCCGCACCATCGTTGCCAGGCGGTCGAGCGGCGGGGTTGAAAGCCCGAACTCCTCGATCATGACGTCGAATGTGCAAAGATCGTCGCGGTGACTCCAGAAAACGTTCTCGATGTCGAATGGCACCGCGCCGAAACGATCGCCGACAGCTTCGACCTCCGACGGGGCAACGAACAGGAACACCGCATCTGGATCGACGAACCGCCGTACCAGCCAAGGGCATGCGATGCGGTCGATCTTGGGCCGCGACCGGGTGACCCACACGGTGCGGCCTTGCGCGTCCGGAGGCGGCAGCTTGGCGACCGGCACCGCCGGCAGCTTCGCCGCCTTCCATGCGTCGAAACCGCCATCGAGCGTTTCGGCCGCGACGCCGGAGTGCCGCAGCCAGGCAGCAGCGCCTTCGCTGAGTTTCAACCCTTTTTGGCAGACGACGATCACGGACCGGCCCGCAAATGACTTCGCCCAATCTGCGGCGGTTTCGTGCGGACGGCGCAGCGCGTCGGGGATGATGCGGGGATCGGCCGCGAAATCCTCGGCGGTCCTAACGTCGATAAGCACCGGAGTGGTGGAGGTGCCGATCAACCTGGATAGTTTATCAACGGAAATGGAGGTGTATGACGACATAACTGCGCCCTCGTTGTTAACGGGACGCGATACTTTAGCTGTCGCCTCGTGGGGAGATCGCGATCCCCATCGCGGTGACCTCAACCAGAATCGCCGCGCCCTGTCAAGCGGCGGGAAAGCGTCCAGATAATCAGGGCCAACGGTGATGCAGGTCGTTAATCACAAGCGCGTGCGCGTGTTCCGCGTGCTCGCCGCGCAGCATTCGCTTTGCTGCCAGTTTCCAGCTTTGCGCAACGGAATCGCAGATCGCATCGTCGAACTTTCGTCCTAATCTTGAGCGCCAAGGCGGCTTCGCGCTGGCGGGAAAGCCCGGCCTGGCGACGCCCGCCAGCGCAGAAAAACTGTTCTCAAATTGTCGTGCGTTAGCATCAAGAGCGGCTTGCCTGCACTTGCGGCCGAGACTGCCACACTTGAAGCGAAGCTGACCGGCCGGAAAATTTCCGGCGCGGATGATTCAGCGATGGCGCGCGATCTCGAAGCGGCCTATGCAACCGCCGGTTACGTGCTGCTGCAGGTGATCCTGCCGCCGCAGCAACTGATCAACGGCGCGCGGCTGAATCTGGTCATGGTCGATGGCTTCAGCGAGCGCATCGAGATCAAGGATGTGCCGGAGCAGATCCTTAACAGAATCATGACATTGGTCCGCCCGCTGACCGGGAGCTGCAGCCTCACCACTCAAGTTTTGTTGACTGGCCGCGAAGCATCATTCCATCGTGATGACGGACTATTGCGCCAATCTCATTGTTTCATATGTCACGGCACCTCTGGCAGTGAAGTGAATCTTATGACATCTCCCACGGCTCTGGTTTCTTTGGCGACTTCCGTCCCGCCTTTCGAGTTTAAGCAAAAGAAGGTCGAAGAAGTTTCCCGGCAAATATTCGGTAATCGTTTTCCGGAATTTGAACGTCTTTCGCGCGTCTTCGAAAATACCGGTGTGATAAAGCGTTATGGCGTCAAACCGATTGAATGGTACTTTGAGCCCCGCGGCTGGCCTGAAAGGACGCAAGCGTTTCTGGAAGGAGGCGAGGAGCTCTTCATCGACGTCGCGCAAAAAGCGATTGAGCGGGCCGGTCTTGTTCCGAACGAAATAGACACCGTTGTCACTGTTTGTTCGACCGGAATTACGACGCCGAGCCTTGAGGCGCGCGTTGCCGGCAAAATCGGGTTTCGGTCAGATATTTCTCGCGTCCCCGTGTTTGGTCTCGGTTGTGCGGGCGGTGTGTCGGGCTTGTCGATTGCGTCTCGTCTGGCGCAGGCGCAGCCCGGCACCAATGTGCTGCTCGTCGCGATCGAACTCTGTACGCTTGCTTTTCGCCGAGATGAACTGACCAAGGCCAACATCGTTGCGACCAGTCTGTTCGGCGATGGTGCCGCAGCGGTGGTCCTGCGCGCCGGAGACGCGGGGGCGGTTCAAGTTGAAGGCGCTGGGGAACACCTTTGGCCCGACACGCTCGATATCATGGGGTGGAGAGTCGATCCGGAAGGATTTGGCGTCATTTTTCGCCGGTCAATTCCCGCCTTTGCTGCTGCCAACATGAACGCGGCGGTGACAGGCATTCTCAAGCGAATGAATCTCACGCGTGACGATGTGGATCGATTCGTGTGTCATCCCGGCGGCACCAAAGTGGTGAGTGCCTTGGAATTCGCGTTTTCGCTCAACCAAGGCTCGCTCGATCACGAGCGTCAAATCCTTGCCGATTATGGAAATATGTCGGCGCCGACCGTTTTGTTCGTGCTGGAGCGCGTTCTCGCCGGCCAGGTCCCGTTTCGATCATTGCTGACGTCACTGGGCCCGGGCTTCACCGCAAGCTGTGTCGCGATGCGGCGGGCTGCGTGACCTTCGCCGCAATTCTCCTCGGCTTTGTAACGCTGCAACGTTGCGGCGAACTCGTCCTTGCTCACAAGAATACGAAAGGGCTTCTCAACCGGGGCGGCTTGGAAATTGGGGCCGGTCACTATCCTTGGCTCGTTGCCATGCACGGGGCTTGGCTGGTCTCGCTGTGGATGTGGGGAGATCGT
>JAQGKA010000580.1 GCA_028290355.1 Tardiphaga sp.
CGACGCTGTCGGGCGGCAGGATCGCGTGGCTGGAAGGCGACCTGCGCGCCAATACCGGCGTCGGACATTATGTCGAGCGGCCGGCATTTTCCCCGGTCCATGTCGCGAACTCGACCTGGAAGACGCAGACCGCGCCGAAGGGCGTGCAGCGCGCGGACATCACGCCATGAATATCTCCGCAACCGCCGGCAACGGCTGGCCGGAATTGCCCTACGCGGCCTGGCGCGACAGCTGCGAGACGCTGCAGCTGTGGACCCAGATCGTCGGCAAGATCCGGCTCTCAAAGACGCCGTGGCTGAATCACTCCTGGCATGTGACGCTGTATGTCACCGCGCGTGGGCTGACGACCTCGCCGATCCCTGCGGGTGCCCGCAGTTTTGAGATCGCATTCGATTTCATCGACCACGTGCTGCGCATCGACACCAGCGATGGTGCGCGACGGCAGTTGCCGCTACGGCCGCAATCGGTTGCGAGTTTTTACGCCGAGTTGCTGGTCGCGCTTGCCGAACTCGGCATTGATGTCGAAATCGATGACGTGCCCAACGAACTCGCCGAACCGATCCGCTTTGGCGAAGACCACAGCCATGCGAGCTACGATGCCGACGCCGTGCAACGGTTCGGGCAGGTGCTGCGGCAGGCCGATCGGGTGTTCAAGCAGTTCCGCACGGCATTCCTCGGCAAGGCCAGCCCGGTGCATTTCTTCTGGGGCAGTTTCGATCTGGCGGTGACGCGATTTTCCGGCCGCCCCGCGCCGGCGCATCCGGGCGGCGTGCCGCATCTCGCTGACGCCGTCGCCCGTGAGGCCTATTCGCACGAGGTCTCCAGCGCCGGGTTCTGGCCCGGCGGCGGTGCGATCGACTATCCCGCGTTCTATTCCTATGCCTATCCCGCGCCGGACGGCTTCGCGGCGGCACGCGTAAAACCTGATGCAGCGTTCTTCAGCAAGGATCTCGGCGAATTCATCCTGCCCTATGACGCGGTCCGGACTGCCTCCGATCCGGACGCAGCGCTGCTGGATTTTCTGCAAAGCACGTATGAGGCCGCGGCCGATCTGGCCAAGTGGGACCGCGCCGGCCTCGAATGCGCTATCGGACAGCCGGGAATGCCAAGGGCCTCATAGAACGTGCCATGATGGGACAGTACTGCGCGCAGCTCCCGTCGTTCCCGTAGAGTCGCTGCGAAGGCCGACAGCGACTCCCCGCTGTGCGCCGCACGCAATTACGATTGCCGTTGCGCTTCTTGAGTTGCACGGCGATCCTCCTCTTCCCGCAACCGGACGCCGCAGCGGCCAGCGCCGGCGATACTGCTGGGGGAGGGAGCACCGATATGGGCAGAAACATTGTTCTGTTGTCGGACGGCACCGGAAATTCCGCGGCGAAGGTCTGGCGAACCAATGTCTGGCGCACCTTCGAGGCGCTCGATCTTTCCGGATCGGATCAGGTGGCGTTTTACGACGACGGCGTCGGGACATCCTCGTTCAAGCTATGGGCGATTCTCGGCGGCGCCTTCGGCTTCGGGCTGAAGCGCAATGTCATCGATACCTACAAATTCGCTTGCCGCAACTATCACAGCGATTCAGACAATATCTACGGCTTTGGCTTCAGCCGCGGCGCATTCACGATCCGCGTCGTCATCGGGCTGATACTTCATGAGGGGCTGGTCTCTGCTGATAGTGAGTCCGAACTCAATCTGAAGGCAATTGCCGCCTATCGGCAATATCGACAAAAACGCTACCATACGGTCTGGCCCTTCCGTCCGGAAAACTGGTTCCGGTGGATTCGAGACCGGCTTCTTCCCATCGTCTATAGCGATGCCGACAACAGGCAGGTCGAAAAGATCCGGTTCGTCGGCGTCTGGGACACCGTGTCGGCCTACGGCATGCCGATCGACGAAATGACGCGCGGTATCAGCCAATACATCTGGCCGCTGGAGTTGCCGGACCACAAACTGGTTCGCGAACGCGTGACGCGAGCCTGTCAGGCGCTCTCGCTGGACGAAGAGCGCACCACATTTCATCCTGAATTATGGGATGAGAAAGTCACGCCACCGGAAATGTTCAACCCGGATGCGCCTCGGGCCATCGCGAACGAACAGATCAGCCAGGTCTGGTTCGCGGGCGTGCATTCGAATGTCGGTGGCGGCTATCCGGACGATGCACTGGCCTACATTCCCTTTGTCTGGATGATTACCGAGGCGCAGCGCTGCGGATTGAAGTTCAAGTCCGACCATCCCGCAAATCCGGCCAGCCCCGTGGCCGATCCCGACACGTTCAAGAATGCGATCTCGAGGCGCGACAAGGACGGTCGAATCTACGATCCGCGCACAGGGCTCGGCGGCTACTATCGCTACGGGCCGCGCAAGCTGGTCCAGCTCTGCAATGTCAAATACTCGAAGAAGGAGGACGACGAGGTCCTGATCGAGCGGCCGAAGATCCACGAAAGCGTGTTCAGGCGGCTTCAGAATCATGCCCACGCTTATGCGCCGATCGGAGTGCCGGCACTCTATGACGTGGTGAAGGACGGCGGCAGCATCGTCACCTCGGATCAATACGGCATCGAGAGTGCAGCGCAGGCAAAGTCGCGCGCCGACGCGCAGGAGCACGTCTGGAACGAGGTCTGGAAGCGCCGCATCGTCTACTTCGCCACCGTCGGCGTCACGTTGTGGTTGCTGGTCTTTCCACTTGTCAGCGGCGCGCAACGCTCGGATGAGTTCACGAGTCCGATCCGCTGGGTCTCCGATATCCTTCGCGTGGTGCAGGGATTCCTGCCGGGCTTCACCAGGACCTGGATCGACGGCTATGCACGGGCCCCGATTTCCTTTGTCGCTCTCGTAACTGTACTCGTCATTCTGTTGTTGTGGGGGGCGCGAATTGCGTCGCGCACCTCCGACCTGATGTGCGCGATCTGGCGGAAAACGCCGTCATCGCCGTCGGGCCTTCCTGACAACTGGATCTATCGGCTGCGCAGCAGCGAGCGCTACATGGCTTTCCACGAAGGCCTCAAGCGAAAGGTAGCGCCAGGATTTTTCGCTCTTGTGTTTGCCTATCTCGGACTAGCCATCATCAGCCACCTGGCCTTCAACATTCAGGATGTCGCCGGCGCGACCTGCCAGGAAAGCGCCGAACTCAAACGCCTTGTACCTGGCCAGACCAGCGAACCGATCGAATTTTCCACCTCGGACCTGTGTCATGCCACTGGCATCTACGTCGATGACAATCGCGCAAGATATGTGGTCACGATCACGCCGGGGCAGCCCTGGAGCCATTTCGGTGTGCCTGTGCCCGTTGGCGGCTACACCTCGCTGGAAACGCCGACGTGGTATCACCGCATTCTCCTTAGTCTGGCATTGCCGTTGCGGCGTGAATTATTCGAGGACTGGTTCCGGATCGTCCTGCGCTACGGGCGTGTCGGCGGTGAGGAGACGTTTTATGAGCCGGATCTGAGGGATGACACGATCCAGTTTCCGATCGTCCCGACCCGGTCGGGCGAGGTGTTCGTATTCATCAACGATGCGGTGATCGGTGTGCCCGGTCTCTATAACGTGCTGTCTCGCTGGAACACCGGAACGGCACGCCTGACCATCAAGCGCACCAGGTGAGGACGCTGCCCGGAGGACGACGTGATCTGGCGCCAGCGTTGCCGCAGCGCGGCGGATCGAGCGCATCACATTGCATTTTATGCCGCCCGCGAGGCTTGGCGCACGCGTAACATGTGGTACCATTTGCCCGTCTGACAAAACCGCAGGCCAACAAAGTTCGTCTCGTACGTTCAATAAAACATCGCAGCCGCAACGAGCTGCACAGGGAGTGACGCGATGATATCGATCTTCCATCGATCCGTTTTTGCGTGCGCCGCCATCCTCGCCGTAGTGGGGATCAACCAGGTCAGCGCACAGGACAAGCTCAAGAGCTACAAGTCCGGCACCAAGGAATTCTGGACCCATCCGCCGGACGACTGGTTCCTCGGCGACGAGACCGAAGCCCAGAAGGGTCTGGCGCCGCCGTCCGGCCCGCCGACTGGCGCGTCGGAAGCCGAACTTGCCGCCATGATGAAGAAGATCAAGCTGCCGGCGGGCTTCAAGATCGAGGTCTATGCGCCGGGCGTGCTTGCCGCACGGCAGATGGCGTGGGGTGACAATGGTACGCTGTTCGTCGGCTCGTTCGGTCTTGGCAACGTCTATGCGATCACCGACAAGGGCGGGAAGAAAGAGGTCAAGACCATTCTCAAGGGGCTAAACATGCCCACCGGTCTCGCGTTCAGGGATGGCAGTCTCTATGTGATCGCTGTCGACAAGCTGATCAAATATGAAAATGCCGAAGCCAATCTCGACAAGCTTGGTGATGGCAAGGTGGTGTATGACGACATGCCGTCCTACGCCGCGCATGGCTGGAAGTACCTCGCGGCTGACAAGGACGGCTGGTTCTACGTGCCGTTCGGACCTCCCTTCAACATCGGCATTCCGCCGACATCGGTCGCGCAGATCCGCCGCGTCGATCCGAAGACCGGCAATGCCGAACTGGTCGCGCTCGGGGTCCGCAACAGCGTCGGCGGCGATGTCGATCCGCGTACCGGCAAATACTGGTTTACCGAAAACGCTCGCGACTGGATCAGCGACGACATGCCGAGCGACAAGCTCAACATGGTCTCGAAGCTCGGCGAGCATTTCGGCTATCCGTACTGCCACCAGGGCGACATGCCGGATCCGAAATTCGCCATGGGGCATAAATGCTCGGAGTTCACGCCACCGGTGCTGAAGCTCGGCGCGCATGTGGCCCCATTGGGCATGAAGTTCTACACCGGCGATCAATTCCCCGCCAACTACAAGAACAGCATCCTGATCGCCGAGCACGGTTCCTGGAATCGGCACAAATATCAGGGCGCGCGGATCATGAAAGTGACCGCCGATCCGGATGGCAAGAACGCCAAGCAGGAAGTGTTTGCCTCGGGCTGGATCGAGGGTGACCAGGGTTATCTCGGCCGTCCCGCCGATATCGTGCTGGCCAAGGACGGCTCGATCCTCGTCGCCGACGATTGGGCAGGTGCGATTTATCGCATCAGCTACAGCAAGTGATGCGCTGACGATTCGGGGCTGCGGCTGCTCGCGAGCGGCTGCAGCCCTGGTTGCTTTGGAATGGTAATGTCGAACATGAATCGCTTCACGCTTGTGCTCTCGATGCTTGCGGCCGGGCTTGCATCCACACCGCTCCGCGCCGCCGACCTCGCCGCCGGCAAGGAAAAGGCCGAGCTCTGCAGTGGTTGCCATGGCGAAAACGGAATTTCGCAGACCGAGAACGTTCCGTCGCTGGCGGCCCAGCCGGATTTGTTTGTGCAGTGGCAGCTGATCTTCTTCCGCAGCGGCACTCGCAAGAACGAGCAGATGCAGCCGATCGTCGAACAGCTCAGCAATGAGGATGTCCGCAACCTCGGCGCCTATTTTGCATCGCTGCCGCCGGCGGGCAAAAAGCCTGACGATAATCCCGATCTGTCGCAAAAGGGGGCGCAAGCCGCGGTCGGTCGCCGCTGCGCCTCATGTCACACCGACACCTATGCGGGCACGAAGGCGGTTGCCCGGGTCGCGGGGCAGCGCGAAGAGTATCTGCTCAAGGCGCTGCACGACTACAAATCCGGCGTCCGCGCCGGCGGCGGCATGGCGGCGATGGCCGACGTTGCCTACCCGCTCAGCGAGGAAGAGATCACCGCGCTGGCGCATTACCTGGCGCATTTGTAGGAGGCCGCACGGCGAGGCCCTCATCCTGAGGAGGCGCACTTGCGCCGTCTCGAAGGATGAGACGGTCACACACTCATGGTTCGAGACGCGCGCAAGAGCGCGCTCCTCACCATGAGGATCGCGGAGTTTTATCCCCGCGTTTTCTCATACGCCTTGAGATGCGTGTAGATCACCCGCAGTCTGGGCACCGGCGCCTTGGCGGCGTCGGCGCGGGCGATCAGGTCGCCGATGATCTGGTCGGATTCGACGGCGGCGCCGACCTTGATGTCGCGGAACATCGACGCGGTTAGCATCGACCCCTCCGCGGTCAGCATGCCCTGGGTGCGCTCCAGGAATGGCGCGCGCGGCGCGTAGCCCGCGGCCTTGGCGACGGCGCTGATTTCATCGCGGACGCCGAGGATGAAATCGCGGCCGCCGGGCGAGGCGATGATGT
>JAQGKA010000164.1 GCA_028290355.1 Tardiphaga sp.
GACTGGAACCAGGCGACGTCCATGTCGATGGAATCCTTGTGCACGATCGGCGCGATCGCATCGAAGAACGCCAGCGCGTTCTCGTCGGTCAGTTCGCGAATCGCCTGCGCCAGCGGCTCGGAGGTCAGCGGGCCCGTGGCGACGATGACGTTGCGCCACTCGGCGGGCGGCAGGCCGTCGACTTCGGCACGGCTGAGGGTGATCAAGGGATGGTCGTGGAGCGCCCTGGTGACGGCATCCGAAAAGCCGTCGCGGTCCACCGCCAGCGCGCCACCGGCGGGCACCTGGTTGGCATCGGCACAGCGCATGATCAGCGAGCCCAGGCGACGCATCTCGGCGTGCAGCAGGCCGACCGCATTGTTGAGGGCGTCGTCGGAGCGGAAGGAATTCGAGCAGACCAGTTCGGCGAGGCCATCGGTGCGATGGGCGTCGGTCATCCGGTGCGGCCGCATCTCGTGCAGGATCACGGGGATACCGGCATTGGCCACTTGCCAAGCGGCTTCCGAGCCAGCGAGGCCAGCGCCGATGATGTGGACGGAGTCGGTGGGGACGGGGGCTGTTGTCATGGCCCCGCATGTAGCGCGTTTTGGCGCGAAGTGGAATCCGCTTCGCAGCAATTGGCCGGTTTGTCCGTGCTTTTGGCGCTTCACACGACAGCGTCCGCGTGAAGCGGGCGCTATCCGTGAGGCGTCAGAGGCGATGGATCAACCGTTGTAGGCACCCGAAGCCACGCGCGGAATGTCCGAACGGTCGAGACCGATGTCGGACAGCTCGCGATCGCTGAGCTGGGAGAGTTCGGCAACGTTGCGCTGATAATCGCGGAACGCCTGGATCATGCGGATGAATGAGAGCAGCATTTTAATTCTCCTTAGTTTGGTGGTTCATCTCTTGGAAGAAAAACCATCGTTGAAGTGAATATAGAGGACAATATCGCAGTGCAGCAGTTTGAATGTTGCGATGCAGCTAGGCGTCAAATGCATGGCTCCGGCAAGGAATGATTAACCTTTCGGCGCCCTGCCTTGTTTTTGGAAGCAGGGTGCGTAATTCGACACCTATGGCGCCGAAATCCGGGTTAATTAATCAGTTAAATCATGCCCTTGTGAAGGAAATTCCGCAGTTCGACGCGGAAGCGGCATGATCTGCCGCGACACCGTCCTGAACAAGATAAAGGTGCTGCGGAGCGGGTTTTCAACCTCCGGCGTCCGAAGTCCGGGTATGCATGATTCGCATGCGAGCAGAAGATATGATCAATAAATCATTTCTTGATGGGTTTCCCGGCATCGTAGCCGGCGTGGCAATCTGATCGTTGGCCGTTTTGGATGGTGGTTATGAGCCCGTATGGCTCGACTGTGGGACTGTGGAGGGGCAGCCACAGGAGGCCAGCGGTCTCGACGTCCGGGCTGTTGTCGTTCGGGGGGCGCGTCGCGATCCTCTTCTCACGCGCCAGCATGAGTGAAGTGGCGCGCAAGCGAGCCCGGAATCCATGGTCACCGCAGGGAGTATGGATTCGGGACCTGTGGCCCGAGCGCATGAAGACGGCCCGCGGCCATCCCGAATGACAACTCATGTTGCTCGTCATCACGTTTCAGATCGAACGAACATCGATGTCGTCGCAGGCGCGGCGATGGCCAACTGCTGTGTTCGACGAATTACATTTCTGTAAGTTTATTTCTGATGATGTCTGAATCGGCAAAAAACGAAGTGTAGTTCGTGTCGATCACGAAAACCTCACGTCGAATTCATCGCGAATGGTATTTCGCGTTTTGCGATCGGACGTATCAATCCTTCCACAGAATCCGGCAATAACGCCGGATCTGGTGCGAAGGGAAAGTAACATGATCACAAGATTACTGGGAGCGGCCGCAATGGCTGCCGTCGTGCTTGCCGCAGTGCCGGCTTCGGCTGCGCGCATGGAAGGCTGCAGCGGCAGCAACCTGATGAAAACCGAAACCGCCGTCGAATCCATGGCGGACGGCGATGCGAAATGGGTCGCCTATAAGGAAATGACAGACGCGCAGACCGCGATGCTCGACGGCAAGATGGGCGTCTGCGCGGTGCATCTGACCAAGGCGATGCGTATCGGCACGACGAAATAAGCACGACGCGAGGGGCCGCTTGCTGGGGAGCAGACGGCCCTTCAAATTGTCGTCGTGCGCAGCCTCACGGCTCCTTGGCGAGCTGGCTGGCGAAATACGCGATGGTCTTCGAATAGACCTCGCTCTTGTTCCATTGCTGGATGACGGCAAAGTTCGCGCTGCCGGGCGCAAAATCCTGATCGCGCTTCCAGCCATAGCTGGCGAGATAGTTCGCGGTAGAGGCCAGCACGTCGGGCGCGCTGCGCAGCAGGTCGCGCCGGCCGTTGCCGTCGAAATCAACCGCGAATTTCAGATAGGACGATGGCATGAACTGAGTCTGGCCGATCTCGCCGGCCCAGGCGCCGCGCATTTCGGCGGGCGTGAGATCGCCGCGATCGACGATGCGCAGGGCGTCCATCAATTCGCCACGAAACATTTCGGCGCGGCGGCAGTCATAGGCCAGTGAGGCTACCGCGCGAATGGTGGGGAATTTGCCGATGTTGACGCCGTAGTCGGTCTCCAACCCCCAGATCGCCACCAGTACGGGGCCGGGCACGCCGTATTGCTGCTCGATGCGGCCGAGCACCGAACCGTAGCGCTTCAGCATGTCGCTGCCGCGCTGCAGGCGCGGCGGCACCATGCGGCCGGAAAATTCCTCGAAGCTCTGCTTGAAGACCTGCTGGCCGCGGTCGCGCGACAGCACGCTGTTATCCAGCGTCACGCCGGTCAGTGCTGCGTCAATCGCGCGCTGGGAAATCCCCTTGCCGGCGGCTTCGATTTTGACGTCGGCGAGCCAGGCGTCGAAGTTGCCGCTGCCGCAGGCAGAAGCGGCAAGCGCGGACGCTGCGGGCGCGATCAAGACGGTACTGAGCAACATTGCGCGGAAGAGGGGGCGGACGTTCATCAGGGCGCTCGTTCGGCAATGGAGTGCAATCGAGAATGATACTTCGCACTGCGAAATGTCACGGCTAACCGCGGCCAAAACAAGGCTTATGTCGTTGAGCACCCAAAGAGAAGCCGCTGGCTCAGGATTGCAGCCAGCGGCGAAGACAATGAGGGCGCGCTTCGATCTATTTGTCGTTGCGCCATTGAAACAGCGAGACCGGGAAATCCGCGGCCGAGCGCTTGATCTTGTTGCGCGGCGGCAGCACCGGCGGGTTCGGATTACGTTCCACCACCTTGCGATAGAGATGCCAGGTGGAATGGCCGAGCAGTGGGATCACCACCGCAAGGCCGAGGAACAGCGGCAGCGAGCCCAGCACCAGCAAAACGGCGACAATCAGGCCCCACATGGCCATCGGCACCGGATTGCGCGCCACCGCGCGCAGCGAGGTGGTGACGGCATCCATGACATTGGCGTGACGGTCGAGCATCAGCGGAAACGACACCACGCTGACGCACAGCGCCACCACCGCGAACAGAAAGCCGACGCCGCAGCCGAGGATGATCAGCTCCCAACCCTGCGGGGTGGTCAGCACTTTCGAGATGAAGTTGGGAATCTCCGCCGCCGGCTCGTTGCCGAACGCCGAGACGTAGATCGCCTGTGCCGTCGCGATCCAGACGATGAACAGCACCAGCAGCGCGAGGCCGAGGCCGAGCATGGCGCCGAACGACGGCGAACGCAGCACGTCCACCGCATGCCAGGCGGAGGCGTCCTCGCCGAGTTCGCGGCGGCGGCTGAGTTCATAAAGGCCGAGCGCGGCGAACGGGCCGATCAGGGCAAAACCGGCGGCAAGCGGAAACAGCAGCGGCAGGATCGAATAGCCGAGCACCGTGCGTGCCAGCACGAGGCCGACCAGGGGATAGATGATGCAGAGCATGATGGCGTGGCTGGGCACCGCCTTGAAATCCTCCCAGCCGAGCCGCAGCGCGTCGGTGAGGTCGGCTGAC
>JAQGKA010000583.1 GCA_028290355.1 Tardiphaga sp.
GATTCACCTCGGGCATCGCCGTCATCATCTTTGCGAGCCAGATCAAGGATCTGTTCGGGCTGACGCTTGATGGCAAGGAGCCTGGCGAACTGCTTCCGAAACTTGAGGCGCTGGGCCGGGCGCTGCCCACCTTCAATGTCGCCGCGGTCGCCATCACTGTTGTCAGCATCGCGATCATTCTCGGACTCCGCAAATGGCGGCCGTCTCTGCCCGGCATTCTCATCGCGGTGGTGGCTGCTGCCGCGGCAGCCTGGGCATTCGCGCTGCCGGTGGAGACCATCGGCACAAAATTCGGCGGCATTCCGCAGAGCTTTCCGCTGCCGTCGCTGCCCGCGATCTCGCTCGCCAGGCTGCAGGCGATCCTGCCGGATGCCATCGCCTTCGCGCTGCTCGGCGCCATCGAGTCGCTGCTTTCGGCTGTTGTCGCCGACGGCATGACGGGGCGACGGCACCGCTCCAACTGCGAACTGGTGGCACAGGGCGTCGCCAATATCGGCTCGGCGCTGTTCGGCGGCATTTGCGTCACCGGCACCATCGCGCGCACCGCCACCAATGTCCGCGCCGGCGCCCACGGGCCAATCTCAGGCATGCTGCATGCGCTGTTCCTGCTGGCGTTCATTCTCGTCGCCGCGCCGCTGGCGAGCTACATCCCGCTGGCGGCGCTGGCCGCCGTGCTTGCGGTGGTCGCCTGGAACATGGCCGAGAAGCACGAATTCGCGACCCTGGTGCGCTCGTCATGGGGCGACGCACTCGTGTTGCTGGCGACGTTCCTGCTGACGATCTTCCGCGACCTCACCGAGGGCATCGTGGTCGGCTTCGCGCTCGGCGCGGTGCTGTTCATCAACCGGATGGCGGAAACCACCGGCATCGAGGCCGACGCGCCGCTGGTGCCCGGCGACAAGGCCGACGACACCAACGGCGACAGGGCGCCCTATGATGCGCATCTGGTGACCGATCCCGACGTCCTGGTCTACCGCATCACCGGCGCATTTTTCTTCGGCGTCGCATCGACCATCGGCTCGGTGCTGGACAGCATCTCCGATCGCCACAAGGCGTTCGTGATCGATTTTGCTGCGGTGCCGTTCCTGGATTCCACCGCCGCCAATGTGATCAAGGGCATCGCCGAAAAGGCGAGGCGGCAGGGCGTTCGCGTCATTCTCACGGGCACGTCGCAGCCGGTTCGCAGGGCGTTGCTGACCCACGGCGCGCGGCCGCCGCTGGTGAAATATCGCACCGACATCGCCGACGCGGTCGCAGAGATCAAGGCGCGGGTGGCCAGGCCCGCCGTCACTTAGGCGTCGGTCTTGCGCTGATGGCATCGCTTTTGAATAGATGGCGATGACGCAGCGAATGAACGAGGCACGATGCTGAACTCCCGCGGCAATATCGCGCTGGCCTGCACGCTGAGCGCGCTGGCCGGCTATATCGACGGCATCGGCTTCATCCATCTCGGCGGACTGTTCGTGTCCTTCATGAGCGGCAACTCGACGCGGCTGGGCGTCAGCGCCGCCGAGGCGGACTGGCCGAAGGCGCTGCAGGCCCTGGGGCTGATCGCGCTGTTCGTGGCCGGCGCCGCCGGCGGCAGCCTGATCGTGCTCGGCCGCGGCCGGCAACGCCAGGCGCTGTTGTTGCTGGTGGAGGCGCTGCTGCTCGGCGGTGGCACGCTGGGGTACGAGTTCGGATGGTCGCAATTCGCCGTTGCGGCCATCGTGCTGGCCATGGGGCTGGAGAACGCCGTATTCCAGATCGCCGGTGGCGCCGGTCTCGGCCTGACATATGTGACCGGTGCGCTGGTCAAGGTCGGCCAGCTTCTGGCCACGGCGCTGACCGGCGGCCCGCGCTGGGCGTGGCTGCCGAATCTGCTGCTGTGGGTGGCGCTCGTGGTTGGCGCGATGATTGGTGCTTTGGCTTATCAGCGATTCAATCTCGCCGCGGTATGGTTCGCCGCAGCTGCAGCATTGATCGCGGGCGCCATCGTTGCGGTGCAAGCACGCGCATCGCAACATTGACAGCCAACACATCAGCATGATTCCTGTGACACGTACGCCTCCGGTTGAGGCGAAGGACCGATGATGCCAAACCAGTTTAAGCCCCGTGCCGCATGTTTGATCGGTTGGCCCGCGGCGCATTCGCGCTCACCGCTGATTCATCATTACTGGCTGCGGGCGCTCGATATTCACGGCGGCTACAGCATCGAGTCGGTGCCGCCCGAAGGCTTTGCCGAATTCGTCATGAACCTGTCGAAGCATGGCTACATCGGCGGCAACATCACGATCCCGCACAAGGAGCGCGTGCTCAAGCTGACCGCGCCGGACCAGCGCGCCCGTGCAGTCGGCGCCGCCAACACGCTGTGGTACGACCACGGCACGTTGCGCTCGACCAATACCGACATCGAAGGCTTCATCGACAATCTCGATCACTGCGCCGACGACTGGGACCACGCCGAGGACGCGCTGGTGCTCGGCGCCGGCGGATCGTCCCGCGCGGTGGTGTTCGGCCTGCTCGAGCGCGGGCTCAAGCGCATCCATCTCGCCAACCGCACCATCGACCGCGCGCAGGCGATCGCCGATCAGTTCGGGCCCAGGGTTTTGCCGATCGCGTGGGAGAAGATTGCCGCGGTGCTGCCGCGTGCCGGCCTGCTGGTGAACACGACCTCACTCGGCATGAACGGTCAGCCGCCACTCCACGTCGATGTCGAATTATTGCCTGCACAGGCCGTGGTCGCCGATCTGGTCTATGTGCCATTGCAGACACCGCTACTCGCGGCGGCGCAAGCGCGCGGACTGCGAACCGCCGACGGCCTCGGCATGTTGCTGTATCAGGCGGTGCGCGGTTTCGAGTTGTGGTTCGGACACCGCCCCGAGGTCACGCCGGAATTACGTGCGCTGGTCGAGGCCGATCTGTCACACTGACGTGATGCGGGAATAGCATTCCGGAGCCGGGGTTTCCATCTGCAGGTTACTGGGCGCTGTCTCCAAAGGAAATTCCATGTTTCAAATCGTCTCTTCCACAACGCGCGCGCTCGCGTGCTCGCTGTTGGCCACTTCGCTGTTCACCTCGGTCGCTGTCGCGCAGCAGCCGCAGCCGGTGCGAATTCGCGGCACCATCGAGAGCGTCGATGGCGCCAACATCACGGTGAAGGCGCGCGATGGCGAGGACAGGAAGGTGCACCTCACCGACAATGTCGCCGTCACCGGGATCACCAAGACCACGCTGTCGAACATCAAGCCGGGCTCCTATATCGGCGTGACCGGTCAGCCGCAGCCCGACGGCACCCAGAAGGCGATCGCGATCCACATTTTCCCGGAAGCCATGCGCGGCACCGGCGAAGGCTTCCGGCCCTGGGATCTGCGCCCCAACAGCACCATGACCAACGCCACGGTCGACCAGAAAGTCGAAGCTACCGATGGCCAGACCCTGACGGTGAAATACAAGGACGGCGAGAAGAAAGTCACCGTGACCGCGGACACGCCGATCGTGACGTTTGTGCCGAGCACCAAGGCTGAATTGAAGCCGGGCGCCAAGGTCATCATCATGGGCGCCAACAAGAAAGAAGACGGCACGCTGGAAACCGCACGCGTCAATGTCGGCCTCGATGGGCTGACGCCGCCGATGTGAGGGGTTCGCGAAAAATACTTACGTCATCCTGAGGAGCCGCGCATCTTCGCGCGGCGTCTCGAAGGATGGGTTGCATGCACCTGTTGCTGTCATCCTTCGAGGCTCGCCGAAGCCGGCGAGCGCCTCAGGGTGACGGCAGTAGTTACATCACTTCACCAGCACGTGACCGTCGATCTCTTCGATGCTGTTGACGCCGCACAGGCCCATGGTCACGCTGAGTTCGTTGGCGATAATATCGAGCGCCTTGGCGACGCCGGGCTGGCCGAACGCGCCGAGGCCGTAGATGTAGGCGCGGCCGATCATGCAGGACTTGGCGCCGAGCGCCAGCGCGCGCATCACGTCCTGGCCGGAGCGGATGCCGCCGTCGAACATGACTTCGATCTCCGAACCGACGGCGTCCACCACCTTCGGCAGCACCGAGATCGATGACGGCGCGCCGTCGAGCTGGCGTCCGCCGTGGTTCGACACCACCAGCGCGTTGGCGCCGGTCTTCAGCACCTCACGCGCGTCCTCCGCGTCGTGAATGCCTTTGACGATCAGCTTGCCGGGCCAGATGCTGCGGATCCAGTCGATGTCTTTCCAGTTCAGCGTCGTATCGAACTGCGATGCGGTCCAGGCGGAGACCGACCCCAGATCGTTGGTGTTCTTGACGTGGCCGGCGATGTTGCCAAAATTCCGCCGCTTGGCGCGCAGCGTGCCGAGCAGCCAGGACGGCTTGCTGGCGAAATCGATCAGGTTCTTCAGATTGAAAAGCTGTGGCGGCACCGACAGGCCGTTCTTGATGTCCTGATGGCGCTGCCCGATCACCTGCAGATCGACGGTGAGCACCAGCGCGCTGCATTTCGCGGCGATGGCGCGCTCGATCAGTGCCTTGATGAAGCCGCGATCCTTCATGACGTAGAGCTGAAACCAGAACGGCTTCTCGACATTCTCGGCGACATCCTCGATCGAATTGATCGACATCGTGCTGAGTGTGTAGGGGATGCCGGCGGCCTGCGCGGCGCGGCAGGCGTGGATTTCACCATCGCCATATTGCATGCCAGCGGAGCCGACCGGCGCCAGGATCAGCGGCAAATTTGATTTTTCGCCAAGGATGTTCGTCGTCAGATCCCGCTTCGAAATATCGACCAGGACGCGCTGGCGGAATTTCAGCTTTTGCAGGTCGTCGCGATTGGCGCGCAGCGTATCCTCGCTATAGGAGCCGTGATCGACATAATCGAAGAACGCTTTGGGCACGCGGCGCTGGTGAACCTCGCGCAGATCTTCGATGCAGGTGATGTGTTTCATGGGGGAGCCCGGCCCTTCTTGAATTTGCCTGTTTCGATGTGATCTAGCATGGTTGTGGCAGCAGCCAAATCATCCTTGCGGATCAGGCGCCGCCACGATTGCAAAGGGAGGACACCATGCCCGGCTCCAAAGCCAAGCCCCCGACCGCCGCCGAGGCCGAGAAGAAGAAGCTCGATGACGCTCTGGAGGAGGGGCTGGAGGAGACTTTCCCGGGCTCCGATCCGGTCAGCGTGACGCAGCCGGCCCATTCAAAAGCCGACCACCATATCAAGCGTAAAGGCTGAGGGTCTGGCATTCCGCCGCCCAACCGCAGGAAGCCAGAAAATACATCAGCGGTATCAGTGTGTTGTAGAAATTCCGGTGGCCAGACGGTCGGTAATGATTCATCATATTTTTTGAAGCCATTTTAGGGCGACCGGCCTTATAAGACCGTCATATGCCCTACGGGCGGGGTGTCGCAGGCTAGTCGCCGGGTTCGGTTTGACAGCCCAAAAGCGACAATTGGGGGTTGATATGAGCCGCAAATATTTCGGGACCGACGGCATTCGTGGCCGCGCCAATGGCTTGATCACGCCGGAACTGGCTTTGAAG
>JAQGKA010000585.1 GCA_028290355.1 Tardiphaga sp.
TCGCGCTTATGAACGAGCGCGACCGGCCGTCTCGATTTCCTATGCCCTTGTTCGCATCTTCCATTCAACGCCGCGCGTCTGCGTGCGGCGGATTTGGGAAGACGGACAATGACCATGTTCTATTCACGCGAAAGCCAGTATCACGACCTCACCGGCGACGACGCCTATCGCTCCTGGCTGATCAGCCGCAACCAGCCGCCGATCGTCTATCATTCCGGCGAGATGCATTGGAAGCGGCTGCGCGTCCTGGCGCGGTCGACACTCAATCACATCAAGGGATTCTTTGCTGCGATCCGCGTCGCCTTGGTCGCCGACAAGATGCGCCGCGTGCAGCGCGAACTGGCCTTGCGCGGCGTGCGCTACGACCGCGAACCCAGGGCGCGGACCGACGGTCGGGGGCAGGCATGAGCAACGATCGTTCAGCTGCTTTGTTCGCGCGGATCGGCTCCTGCGGCAAAATCGCCTCGGCGCTGATCCGGTATCTGCGCGCGGCGTGGGATGCGCCCGTCAGCTATAAGCGCGAGGCTCACTACATGCGTGGGCCCGGGCCGAAGTGGCGCGAAAAACACGCGCCGGACCGTACCCGCGCGGGGCTCGTGAAGTACCCCACAGTACTTGGCGAGAAGTAGGATTCTTGAAGCATTGTCTGTGGCCCGGATTTCGCTTCGCTCGATCCGGGCTACGGTCCTAGCGCCATCGCCATCGCCTGCGTGATGGCGATTTTTTCCGGCCCCGCCAATCCCACCATCGGCAGCCGGACGCGCGGTGAGGACAGGTTCAGCAGGCTCAGCGCATATTTGATCGAGGCCGGCGTGGCGTCGCGTGGCAGCGCCTCATTGAGCGGCGCCAGCCGATCCGTGATGGTCGCAGCATAGAGCGGCTGATTTTGTTTGCACGCGCAAAACACCTCCCGGCACAGCTTTGGTGCGATATTCGCGATCGTCGAGATGCATCCGTCGCCGCCCTGCAGCAGGAACGCCATCGCGGTGGCGTCCTCGCCTGACAGCAGGCGAAAGCCTGGCGGCAGCATGGCGCGCAGCCGCAGCGGGCGGGTGATGTCGCCACTGCCATCGCGCAGGCCGACGAACTGCGGCGATTCCGCCAGCCGCAGCAGCGTCTCGTCGGCCAGCGAACGCAGCGTGCGCGACGGCACATCGTGCAGAATGACCGGCAGCGTGGTGGCGTCGGCAATGGCGCGAAAATGCGCCTCGATGCCGGCCTGCATCGGCTTGTTGTAATAGGGCACGACGGAGAGCACGGCATCGGCACCCGCGGTTTCGGCGCGTTGCGTCAACGCGATGGCCTGGCTGGTGGCGTTGGAGCCGGCGCCGGTGATCACTTTGGCGCGTCCGCGCGCGGTGGTTACGGCAGTGCGGATGATGTCGTGGTGTTCGTCCATCGACAGGGTTGCGGCCTCGCCGGCGGTTTCGCCGACGACAAGCGCGGTGGCGCCGGCGGCGACCTGGCGCTCGCAAAGAAGTTCGAAGGCGGCGAGATCGACGGCGTCGTTGTCATCGAACGGCGTCGGCAGGTCGGCAATGAAACCGGCCAGCCACGGATGATCCAAAGCTGAGGTCATGGGAGGCGAGGCTCAGGCCGCGCGCTGCTGGGCGGGTTCGAAGGAAGTCGCCTGGACTTGAGCGTCGGATGACGGTCTTGCAGCCATGTCGAGTTCGAGGATGCAGCCGATGGAAATGATGGCCTCGGGGTGACGGCCGTTTTCGAACAAAGCGTAGCGCACGGCGTCGGCGCGATTCACGAACAGGCCGCCATAGAGGCCGTTCTGGTGTTGTGCGACCCACTGGCCGCGACTGTTCTTGCCGATCAGGACGATATGAGAGCCACACGAGGGAGGTTCGACGAGATTCACTTGAAGTCTCCTTTGACGATAATCGGCGCCGCAGCGCCGCTGCCCGATAGGGGCTTGTCCGCAATATCTTCGCGGCGGGATTTGAATGCGAGAGCGAGGGAAGGCCGATCTCATAGGGAAGTTATAAGAGTCCGTTGACCTACGACGCCTGCGCGGCGACGAGACTGGCCAGGCAGAACAGTGCTCCGTAAGCCGCGGCCTCGTCCCAATAGCTGAGGGACGCGCCGAGCACCGGCTCGCGTCGCATCACGCCGGCGAAGACGCAGACGATCGCCGACATCCACAGCAGCGCGGCAAAGCTTTGCGCGAAGCCGACGCTGCCGAATGACGCGAAGATGCAGAGGATGATCATGCGCATCGCGAAGCGGGTCGCCACCTGGGCGCTGCTGAGTTCAGTGGTCATCCGACCGATCTGCGCCATCCGGCGGCTCACGCGAAATTTTCGCAGCATATCGGCTCGTAGGATGTGCTGGGGGCGCCTGGGCCCATCGCGACCTCAGGCCGATCCGAAGTGAGGCCCTCAAGCCGGGCTTGCAAGACAGCGCTGAGGACTGCCAGCGCCATGTCGGCGTGATGGGTCTCGACCGAGGCGTCGAGCCAGTCCGGCATCTCGCGATGGTCCGACAGCGCGCAGTACCACTCGCCCTCGTCATAGGCGAGGCGGCGAACCTGCCAGCGCGGCAGCTCCAGCGCCAGCAGCGCCAAGGCGGCATCGGTCCAGGCGCCGGCATCGATCAGCTGCGCAAGTCTCGCGGCAGCTGCGCTATGCGCCATCGTCTTGGCGCGCGGGCAGACGGCGAGGATATCCGCGAACAGATCGGCTGTCGGGGCAGGGACGTCGGCGAACCGGTCATCGGCCGGACGAAAGTGACGATGTTCTGAGAGAAGCGTCATGGCGGTATCTCGCTTGCAACGCGGTCCATCCATCGACCGCACCCGCAAGATGAGCCGCCGGACGTTTGAAAACGAGATGGAGCGAGGGGCGGAAATATAGGGGCGGCATAAGTGCTTCTTCCTTCCCTCTCCCCTTGTGGGAGAGGGTGGCCGCGCGCAGCGCGGACGGGTGAGGGGTGCCAAGCGACGCCGTCGCAAAAGCCCCCTCATCCGACGCGGACGGAGCCTGTCAACGGGGCGGCGCTTTGCGCCGACCCGTTGGTCCGCGCCACCTTCTCCCACAAGGGGAGAAGGAAGAATGAGCGCGTCCTCCGCGTCTTTATGAGATTCCTATAACGTCGCCGCTCCCCCCATCTCGAAAACCTACGCCGCTGGTGGCACCTGATCGTGCATCACGGGCGAGAAGACCATTCGCCCGCCTTCGCACTCAGCGCATCAGGAGTTTTCCATGCTGGACGTCGTCATGCTGGCCCTCGGTCTGGGCTTCTTCGTTTTATCGGTGGGCTACGCCTACGCCTGCGAACGGTTGTGAGGAGCATATCATGATTTTCGATTATTCGCTCGCCGGCATCGTGTCCGCAGGATTGCTGATCTACCTCACTTACGCACTGCTGCGACCAGAGCGGTTCTGATCGCATGATCCCGAAAAGTGCCAACCGGTTTTCGGCAAAGATCACGCGCAATTTAAAAGGTTTACGACCATGACTATGATTGGCTGGATTCAAATTCTTCTGTACTGCGCGATCGTCGTCGCGCTGGTGAAGCCGCTCGGCGCGTACATGACGCGCGTCTTCACTGGTGAGCGCACCTTCCTGTCCCCGATCCTGCGCCCGGTTGAAAGCGGGCTATACTGGATCTCCGGCGTCAACGAGAAGCGCGAGCAGCACTGGCTGACTTACACGGTCGCCATGCTGTTCTTTCACGTCGGCGGCTTCCTCATCCTCTATGGGGTGATGCGGCTGCAGGCGATATTGCCGTTCAATCCCGCGGGTCAATCGGCGGTGGCCGAAGATCTGTCGTTCAACACCGCGATCTCCTTCATCACCAACACCAACTGGCAGAATTACGGCGGCGAAAGCACGATCTCCTATCTCGTGCAGATGCTTGGCCTGACCCACCAGAACTTCCTGTCGGCGGCCACCGGCATCGCGCTCGCAGTGGCGCTGATCCGCGGCTTCTCACGCTCGTCGATGCGCACCATCGGCAATTTCTGGGTCGATGTGACCCGCTGCACGCTCTATGTGCTACTGCCGATCTGCATCGTCTACACGCTGTTCCTGGTCTGGCAGGGCATCCCGCAGACGCTCGGCGCCTATGTCGATGCCACCACGCTGGAAGGTGCCAAGCAGACCATTGCGGTCGGTCCGGTGGCGTCGCAGGTGGCGATCAAGATGCTCGGCACCAATGGCGGCGGATTCTTCAACGCTAATGCCGCGCATCCGTTCGAAAACCCGACGGCGTTGTCGAACTTCATCCAGATGATCTCGATCTTCGCGCTGGGTGCTGCGCTGACCAATGTGTTCGGTCGCATGGTAGGCAATCGGCGCCAGGGCTGGGCGATTCTCGGCGTGATGGGCGTGCTGTTCATCGTCGGCGTCGCGGTCACCTATGGCGCCGAAGCCTCGGGCACCACGGGCCTCAATGCGCTGGGCCTCACCGGCGGCAACATGGAAGGCAAGGAACTGCGCTTCGGCATCGTCGCCTCGTCGCTGTTTGCCGTCATCACCACGGCGGCGTCGTGCGGCGCGGTCAATGCGATGCATGACTCGTTTACCGCGATCGGCGGCATGATCCCGCTGATCAACATGCAGCTCGGTGAGATTATCATCGGCGGCGTCGGTGCTGGTCTCTACGGCATGCTGCTGTTCGTCGTGCTCGCGATCTTCGTCGCCGGCCTGATGGTCGGCCGCACACCGGAATATGTCGGCAAGAAGATCGAGGCGCGCGAAGTCAAGATGGCGATGCTCGCCATTCTGGTTCTGCCGTTGATGTATCTCGGCTGGACCGCAGTGGCGGTGGTGCTGCCTTCGGCTGTGGCGTCGATGGCCAATGCCGGGCCGCATGGCTTTACCGAGGTGCTCTATGCGTTCACTTCGGCGACCGGCAACAACGGTTCGGCGTTTGCCGGGCTCACCGGCAACACCTTCTTCTACAACCTCACCCTCGCCAGTTCGATGTTCGTCGGCCGGTTCTTCATGATCGTTCCGGCGATGGCGCTGGCGGGATCTCTGGCCGCGAAGAAATCGATCCCGGCGTCTGCAGGCACCTTGCCCACCACTGGCGGCCTGTTCGTTGGACTGGTTGTCGGCGTCATCCTGATCATCGGCGGTCTCACCTTCTTCCCGGCGCTCGCGCTAGGGCCGATCGTCGAGCACCTCGCGATGAACGCCCACACCCTGTTCTGATCGATCTCATTCGGAGTATTTTCCATGGAAACGTTAAAACTGCAGAAGCGGGTGCCGGTCTCGGCCATGCTTGATCCCAAGATCGTCGTCCCCGCCATCGGCTATGCCTTCGCCAAGCTCGATCCGCGGCTGATGATCAAGAACCCCGTGATGTTCGTGGTCGAGGTCGTGGCCGCGCTGACCACGGTGATCTTTGTGAAGAACCTCTTCACGGGCGGTGCCGAACTCGGCTTCACGTTCCAGATCATCCTGTGGCTCTGGTTCACGGTGCTGTTCGCCAACTTTGCCGAAGCCGTGGCCGAGGGCCGTGGCAAGGCCCAGGCCGAGTCGCTGAAGAAGACCCGCACCGAAAGCCAGGCCAAGCTCCTGACCGGCAACGACAAGAGCTACCGCATGGTTTCGGGCACCAGCCTGAAGGTTGGCGATGTCGTGCTGGTGGAAGCCGGCGACAACATCCCGTCCGACGGCGAAGTGATCGAGGGCGTGGCCTCTGTCAATGAGGCCGCGATCACCGGCGAGTCCGCGCCTGTCATCCGGGAATCCGGCGGCGACCGCTCGGCGGTCACCGGCGGCACCCAGGTGCTGTCCGACTGGATCCGCGTCCGCATCACCGCGGCGCAGGGTTCCACCTTCATCGATCGCATGATCAAGCTCGTGGAAGGCGCCGAGCGACAGAATACGCCGAACGAGATCGCGCTCAAAATCCTCTTGGTCGGCCTTAACATCATCTTCGTGTTCGCCACGGTG
>JAQGKA010000167.1 GCA_028290355.1 Tardiphaga sp.
GCCGCCGTCGCCGCCTCGCAGCCGGCGTGGCCTCCTCCGATGACAATGACGTCGAATGAATTTGGCATGGCGCGCGACTTCTAGCGCGGGACGGGAAAAGCGGGAAGCGAGAAATTGCAGGCAGTTGTTTCACGTGAAACGGAGCGCCTGGTGTCCTCATGGTGAGACGCGCGCGTCCCGACCCCCGAGGCGTGTGGCCCATCCTTTGAATGCGGTAGGAGAGCGGCCCCGCTCCTCAGAGTTTGACCGAAAAAGCAGCCAGAAAAATCAGGTACATCGCCAATGTTCGTCATGCCCGGCCTTGTGCCGGGCATCCACGACTTAAAGCAATCGCACTGGAAAAAACGTGGATGGCCGGGACAAGCCCGGCCATGACGAATTTGTTCGACGGTTGAGCGTCTTAACAAACTACCGAAAAAACGAGCTGCTTTTCCGGTCAGGCTCTCAGGATGAGGTGGTAGCTGCGCCAGGCTACATACAGGCATTTTCTATCGTTTCACGTGAAACAAATAACTGAATTAATGTTCAATTATTAAAGAAATAAACAAAGAAATATTACTTCCCTATACAAAACTCGCGAAAAATCACGTCGAGGATATCTTCGACATCGACTCGCCCCAGCAGCTGCCCCAATTTGTGCGCCGCAACACGAAGATCTTCCGCCATTAATTCCGAGTGCTCCGGCAAATCCACCGCGCGCCCAAGCGCATCCGCCGTCTGCCGCAATAGGTCACGATGCCGGGCGCGGCTGATCAACGAGGATTCGTCGTCGAAATGCAGCGCCGCGAACCCCGCAAGCGCCGAAATCAGCTCCGGAATACCCTTGCCGTTTGCCGCGGAGATCGAATGGCTGGGCCAGCCGCGGTCCGCGCCGATCGCCGGTTGATCGCCGAGGTCATCGACCTTGTTGCGGATCACCCAGAAACCCGCCTGCCCGTCTGCCATCCATTGCTGCAGCCCGTCGTCAGCGCCGGTCTCCGGAGCCTGGGCATCCACCAGCCAAAGCCGGAGGTCCGCGTCCGCGGCCCGGCTGCGGGCGCGGCGAACGCCTTCCTGCTCCACGGGGTCGATGGCATCGCGCATGCCCGCGGTGTCGATCACCGTCACCGGATAGCCATCGAGATCGAGATGCAGCTCGATGATATCCCGCGTCGTGCCGGCATGCGGCGAGACGATCGCCACCTCGCGCCGCGCCAGCTGGTTGATCAGGGTCGATTTGCCGACATTCGGCGGCCCGGTGATCGCCACCACCAGCCCGTCACGCAGCCGCTCGCCGCGCCCCTGCGCCGCCAGCACGTCTTCAATCTCGTCGCGCAGCAGCCGCACGCGGGCCAGCGCCGGTGCGATCAATTCGGCCGGCACGTCGCCCTCGTCGGAAAAGTCGATACCCGCCTCGATCAGTGCTGAAGCCTCGATGATCTGCCGGCGCCAGTCGCGGGCCTTGTCGCCGAGCAGGCCCTTGAGCTGCCGCAACGCCTGGCGGCGCTGCCGGTCGGTATCGGCGTGGATCAGGTCGTCGAGCCCTTCGGCCTCGGTCAGATCGAGCTTGCCATTCTCGAAAGCCCGCCGGGTGAATTCGCCGGGCTCGGCGGAACGCACGCCTTCGAATTTCGACAGCGCGGCCACCAGCGCCGCCAGAACGGCGCGGCCGCCATGGATGTGAAATTCGGCGACGTCTTCGCCGGTCGCGCTGGCCGGTGCCGGAAACCACAAAGTGACAGCGTCATCAATGGGTTCGCCGGCTACGTCGGTTAGCAGCGCCCGCGTGGCAACGCGGGGTACGGGTATTTTCTTGGCCAGCACGGACAACACCCGCCCGGCTTCCGGCCCCGAGACCCGCACGATCGCGATGGCGGTCGGCGGCCGGCCCGATGACAGGCCAAAGATGGTTTGATCGCGCGGATGCATCGCCTATTTGCCGACGAGGCCTTGAAAACGCAAACGAAATTCCAGCGGGCCGAAATCCATGCTGCAACTTTGCTGCAGCAAACGCTGCAACATGAGCAGCCCTACACCTAGGGGCTGCTCCTTGAACATAAGTATCCCTCATCCTGAGGAGCGCGCCATTTGGCGCGCGTCTCGAAGGATGATTGCTCTGCTCCATGGTTCGAGACGGCGCCAAGGGGCGCCTCCTCACCATGAGGCCCGAGTAAAATGTTTGTCCGCCAAAACAAAAAGGCGCCCCGGTTGTCCGGAGCGCCTTCTGTCCAATCCAGTTCTCCCGGATCAGGTATTCATCGACTCGAAGAATTCCGAGTTGTTCTTGGTGTTGCGGAGCTTGTCGAGCAGGAAGTCGATCGCGTCCATGGTGCCCATCGGATTGAGGATCCGGCGCAGCACGTACATCTTCTTGAGCAGCTGCGGATCGGTGATGAGCTCTTCCTTGCGGGTGCCGGAGCGCGAGATGTCGATCGCCGGGAAGGTCCGCTTGTCGGACACCTTGCGGTCGAGGATCAGCTCGGAGTTGCCGGTACCCTTGAACTCTTCGAAGATCACTTCGTCCATGCGGCTGCCGGTATCGACCAGCGCCGTCGCGATGATCGTCAGCGAGCCGCCCTCCTCGATGTTACGCGCCGCACCGAAGAATCGCTTCGGCCGCTGCAACGCGTTGGCGTCGACGCCGCCGGTCAAAACCTTGCCGGAGGACGGTACCACCGTATTGTAGGCACGGCCGAGGCGGGTGATCGAATCCAGCAGGATCACCACGTCGCGGCCATGTTCGACCAGACGCTTGGCCTTCTCGATCACCATTTCGGCGACCTGGACGTGACGCACCGCGGGTTCGTCGAAAGTCGAGGACACGACCTCGCCCTTCACCGAACGCTGCATGTCGGTGACTTCTTCCGGCCTTTCATCGATCAGAAGAACGATGAGGTAGCATTCCGGGTGATTGGCGGTGATCGAATGCGCGATGTTCTGCATCAGCACAGTCTTGCCGGTGCGCGGCGGCGCCACGATCAGCGCGCGCTGGCCCTTGCCGATCGGCGCGACGATATCGATCACGCGGGCGGAGAGGTCTTTTCGGGTCGGATCTTCCAGCTCGAGGCGGAAGCGCTGATCCGGAAACAGCGGGGTCAGATTGTCGAAATTGACCTTATGCTTGGACTTTTCCGGGTCTTCGAAATTGAGGGTGTTGACCTTCAGCAGCGCGAAATAGCGTTCGCCTTCCTTCGGGCTGCGAATATGGCCTTCGATGGTATCGCCGGTGCGCAACCCGAAACGGCGGATTTGCGACGGCGAGACGTAGATATCGTCCGGGCCCGGCAGGTAATTCGCGTCGGGCGAACGCAGAAAGCCAAAGCCGTCGGAGAGAACCTCGACGACGCCTTCGCCGATGATATCGGTTTCCTTGATGGCCAGCTGCTTGAGACTGGCGAACATCAGCTCCTGCTTGCGCATGGTGCTGGCGTTTTCAACCCCAAGCTCTTCCGCAAACGAGACAAGCTCGGCGGGCGTCTTGGCCTTGAGGTCCTGAAGTTTCATTTCCCGCATTGGGATGGTCCTGTGGAAAGTCGGGGAGGGGTGCAAGGTGGCCGGAAGAAAATGCGGACGCCGGAAGATCAGGAAAGTCCACAGGTCTTCAGGAAGGAAGTCTTGAGCGAGGAAGGTGCTGAAGAGGCTTCAAGCCTGATGTGGCGGCCGGTCGAACTCAAAAACCGGATCGAAACCACATCGCCTGCGTGGGGTGGGAGAACTCAATATATAAAATCGGCGGGGTTCACGCAAGCAATTCGCTGTTGCCTGCCTTGGCTGCTATTTCATCAGAACGGCTTGACGATCACCAGGATCACGATGAGGATCATCAGGACCGTCGGTACCTCATTGATTATGCGATAGAATTTCTGGCTTCGGGTGTTTTTGTCGTTGGCGAAATCCCGCACACGAGCGCTGAAAAACCCATGCACGCCGGACATCAGGATCACCAGCAGCAACTTGCCGTGAAACCAGCCGGCCGTGAACCAGTGGCCGGCCCAGGCGAGGTACAATCCCAAAATCCAGGTCAGAGCCATCGCCGGATTGATGATCGCCTTGAGCAGCCGGCGTTCCATCAGCTTGAAGGTTTCGGATTGCTTCGAGCCGATTTCGGCGTCGCAGTGGTAGACGAACAGCCGGGGCAAATACAGCATGCCCGCCATCCACGAGATGACGGCGATCACATGCAGTGCCTTGGCCCATTCGTACATTTCGAAAGCTCTTGCTCGCTGGAAATCTTGCGCATCGTCAGCCTGCAACACCGGAACGTTCCGCCAAACATCGGCGTTGCAGCGACGACGGATAAAGACCTGATCGACGGGATATCCGCAAGCGATCCTTTTCTAAAACAATAATTATAGATTCTTAGGTTTGAGTCTAAGTGCAGTGGATTAGGCCCACGCAACGCCATCCCGTTTTGTCCCGGGCTTATGCACACGGCCCCGCGATTTTCAAAGGTCACCCTTGATTGAAAGAACGACATACCGCGCAGTCACTTCTGTGTCGTTGCTGTCGGTTTACCAAGAGACAAATCCACATAACCCCATTATCATTTGGCCAACCGCCGAACGTTATCCATTCATGAGGCCTGTGAAGAAGAATCCGAGTTATCCCGGGCGCGCGGCGGCGACGGTGGATCTCGCGGAAAAGCTCCACAGCGATTCACAGGACATACATGGTCATGGTG
>JAQGKA010000592.1 GCA_028290355.1 Tardiphaga sp.
TCAAGCCCGGCCGGGTGTCCCGGACAAACCCCGCCGCGTCGCCGGCCGGGGTCCATTCAGGTAATAAAAAAGAGCGGGTCCCGAGGGGCCCACTCTCAAACGCGATCGTATGAGAAACCATAAGTTACGGCGGATATAGCCGTTTTGCGACGATCCGGCAAGGCCCGCGAGGCCTCCGGCAATAAATTTCGCCGGCGGTAAAACCGCGTTTTGGCGGCTAACCCTTCCTTCATGAACCCAACCTAAGGTGCAACGGCCTTTCGTATGGCGCAGTTGAGTATGTTTGATGGCAGTGGCGAATTCCCTAATCCCCGGCCTCGAGGAGATCGTCAAACATGGCGATCCCAAGCGTCGCGGCGATGCGGTCCGAAAAATCTCGGATCTGTTCCTGCTGGGCGCTTCGCAGTTTCAGCCGGCCCATGTCGATCTGTTCGATGGCATCCTGACCAGCCTGGTGCCGCAGACCGAGGTCGAGGCGCGCGGTGAACTGGCCGAGCGTCTGTCCACCCTCGTCAACGCGCCGCCGCAACTGGTCGGGCTGCTGGTGCGCGACGACGAAATCCTGATCGCAGGTCCGCTGCTGCGCCGCTCGCCCTTGATCGACGAGCCGACGCTGGTCGATATCGCCAAGCTGAAGGGCCAGTCGCATCTGCTGGCGATCTCCGACCGTCCGACATTGTCGCCCGGAATTACTGACGTCATCGTCCGCCGCGGCGACCGCGACGTGGTCCGACGCGTGGCCGGCAATGCCGGCGCAAACTTTTCTCATCTCGGCTATGCCGGCCTGATCCGCCGAGCCGGCGACGATGGCGTGCTCGCCGTCACCGTTGGCCAGCGCGACGACCTGTCGGCGCCGCAGCTGAAGGATCTGCTGGCGCGCTCCGTCGAAGTGGTGCGGCGCCGGCTGTTCGACGCGGCCTCGCCCGGCCAGCGCGCGGCGATCAACCGGGTGATGGTTGAGATCACCGGCACGCCGAAGCATCTGGCAATCACCCGCGACTTCGCGACGGCACAGCGCATGGTGCAGAAGCTGCATCATGCCGACGAGTTGAATGAGGGCGCGTTGCTGCGCTTTGCCCGCGCCCATCAATATGAGGAAACCGCCGCCGCGCTTGCGGCAATGTCGGGCGTGCGGATCGCGACGATCGATCAATTGCTCAAGGGCGATCGCGACGATCCGATTCTGATCCTCGGCAAATCGATCGGGATTTCCTGGGCCACCGTGCGCGCGCTGATGGTGCTGCGTCTCGGCCCCGGCCGCTCGCCGGCCGGCCCCGATGTCGAGGAAGCCCGGCAGAATTTCGAACGCCTGGTGCCGGCTACGGCGCAGCGCGTGCTGACATTCTGGCAAACCCGCGAGCCGACGTCGGCCGTGCCGCTGTAACGCGCTACCGCGTTTACGTCGTTCGCCTCGATATCACATACGCCGCCTTGCGGCCTTCGCGTTCGGCTTTGCGGCCGTAGCGGGTCATGGTGTAGTTCGGCCATGGCTTCAGCCAGTCGTCGGCGCGCTCGGCGGTCCAGGCGAAATCCGGCGAACGTTGCAGGTGCCACAGCGTCCACGCCACGTAATCCTCGATGTCGCAGACGAAGCGAAATTCGCCGGACGGTTTGAGCACGCGCGCCATCGCCTGAAGCGTGGCGTCCTGCACGAAGCGCCGCTTCCAGTGCCGCCGCTTTGGCCACGGGTCGGGGTGGATCAGGTCGATGCGCTCGAGCGATTCGGGCGGTGCCCATGCCAGCAATTCGGCGGCATCACCGGCGACGAGGCGGATGTTGCGGATGCCCTGCGCCTCGATCAAAGCGAGGATCTTCGCCATGCCGTTAACGTAAGGCTCGCAGCCGATGAAGCCGGTCTGCGGAAAAGCCTGCGCCTCCGCGATCAGATGTTCGCCGCCGCCGAATCCGATCTCGACGCGGACGGCTTCAACCTTTGGGTCGAACAGCGTGCATAGATCCGGCGGGGTTGCGCCGGTGATGTCGAGCGCGAGGCGCGGCAGCAGGGTCGCGATCAGGTCGGCCTGATGCAGGCGAAGCTTGTGGCCCTTGCGCCGCCCGAAAAAAGAACCTCTGTAAAAAGCGTCCTGGCCATGCGCCGCCGCGCCCTCGCGGGGGGCGTCGTGATCGTCCGGATCGGGAGCTGAAGTGTTCATCGCGCGCGTTGATACAGCCGAAATGCCAGCGGCGCTACCGCAGCCAGACCGTTTTCAGGCCGAGCCTGACACCGCCCTCATGGTGAGGAGCGCGCACTCGGCGCGCGTCTCGAACCATGAAGAGTGTGGCGCCCATCCCAAGCGAATGGCGTTGCCATTCGCCGGAGACGCGGTCGAAGGCGACCGCTCCTCAGGATGAGGACTGCGGATGAGCTAGCGCACGTCCGGCGCTTCGCGCGCGGCGATCTGCTCGACCATGTCGACGATGCTGCGGCGGAGTTTGGCGTCGCTGATGCGGGTGAAGGCGCGGGTCAAAGCGAGGCCTTCGGAAGTGGCGAGGAAGTCCGAGACATAGGCCGGCGACGAGGCTTCGCTGAAGCCGTCCGCGTGCAGAATGGCACCAGGGCCGCCCTCGAACAAAAACGACACCGGCACCTGCAGGATTTCCGAAATCTGTTGCAGCCGGCTGGCGCCGACGCGGTTGGTGCCCTTCTCGTATTTCTGGACCTGCTGGAAGGTCAGTCCCAGCGCTTCGCCGAGCTTCTCCTGGCTCATGCCCAGCATAATGCGCCGCATGCGCACACGGCTGCCGACATATTTGTCAACAGGATTGGGCGCTTTGGTCGACATCTCACTCACTCCTCAAGTACGCTAAAACAGCGGATCATTTGCCCGATCCGATGATAATTCGCTTCACCCTAGCGAAGCAAAGGTATCGTAATTGATTATAACAACCGTGCAAATTTTCCTAAGCGGAAATTTTGTGCCACTCAAGGTGGTTATCTCAACGCGTGAGAAGTCGAACTTAGAAAGCTAGCTCAAAAAGCGATCAATCGGGGAAATGCCGGGCAGCGCCGCGCCTGCGCAGATATTTCTCATGCGAAGAGCCCTTGAATTGGAGGGATTATTTCTGCGGCGCTGCGCGACGCCGGACCGCAACGAGAATCGCGAGAGCGACAATCATCGCGGCCGGAATATCGCCGGTGCGTGAATAAATTGTGGGGGGAATCGCCGCCGGCAGACCGGCGTCGAGCACGCCTTCGACGCCAAGGTCGAGCCTGGCGATGATGCGGCCGGCGGGATCGACGACCGCCGAGATACCTGTGTTCGCTGCGCGAACAACGGGGAGGCCTTCTTCGATGGCGCGGACGCGGCTTTGCTGCATGTGCTGATAGGGGCCGGTGGAAATCCCGAACCAGCCGTCATTGGTGAGGTTGACGATCCAGCCCGGGCGATCGTCGCGCGAGGTGATATCACCGGGGAAGATCGCCTCGTAGCAGATCAGCGGCAGCATCCGCGGCGCGTTGGGAATCTCCATGGTGCGGCGTCGCACGCCGGGGATGAAGCCGCCGGTCTGCTTCGTGAGTTGCTGGAAGCCCAGCCTCTCCATCAGATTCTGAAACGGCAGATACTCGCCGAACGGCACCAGATGCAGCTTGTCGTAGACCGACAGGATGCTGCCGTCGTGGTCGATGACGTAGATCGAATTATAGGCGCGTGTCACCCGCGTTCCCGCCGGCTGATCGGGTGGCCGCACGGCGCCGGTCACCAGCACGGTGCCCTTCGGCAGCAGGTTGGCGATCTGCGCCATGGCGTCCGGTTCGCGCGACAGGAAGAACGGGAATGCCGATTCCGGCCAGACCAGGATCGTGGCGGCGCCGACGCCGGTCGATTGCGGCCCGGTCGAGCGATCCGACAGCGCCAGATACTTGCTCATCACATCCGCCTTGGCGGCGTAGCTGAAGCGCACATCCTGCTGCAGGTTCGGCTGCATGATCCGTAGTTTGACGTTGGCGACCAGCTGCGTCGGCGTGCGCGAAAGTCGGACGATGCCATAGATGCCCATCACCACGAGCAGCGCCAGTGCGATTGCAGCCGGCAGCCACGGCCGTGCGGTCCGCGAATGTCCGTCGATCAGCACCGCGGG
Organism: Tardiphaga sp.; assembly: GCA_028290355.1. Taxonomy (GTDB): domain Bacteria; phylum Pseudomonadota; class Alphaproteobacteria; order Rhizobiales; family Xanthobacteraceae; genus Tardiphaga. The sequence goes on from JAQGKA010000592.1 coordinate 4,081, forward strand.
CGAGGCGAAGATCGCTACGGTGAGAAAGGTCAGGCCCCACAGCCCGATCAGCGATGCGCTCTGCGCCAGCGCCAGCGGCTCAGTCAGCGCATAGCCGAACGTATTCCAGGGAAAGCCGGTGAGCACATGGCCGCGCAACCATTCGCCGATGGTGAGGCAGGCGGCGAGCGCCAGCACGCGGGAAAAATCCTTGGTCCATAGCAGCCGCGCCAGCGCGAAACCGAGTGCGGTGAACAGCGCGAGATAAGCGGGCAGGCCGGCAATCGCGGCCGGCAGCAGCCACGCGAAGGTCTGCGCATCGACCAGGAAGGCGTAGCCGATCCAGTACAGGCCGGGCACGAAGTAGCCGAAGCCGAACCACCAGCCGGCCATCGCCGCGGCGGGAATGCCGCGCATCTTGCCGGCCGCGGCGCCGTCGATCAGCCAGACCGCGACGGGAAAGGTGATGAACAGCACCGGCCAGGCATTGAACGGCGCCATGGCCAGCGACGACACCGCGCCGGCGAGCAGCGCGATGCCCGCGCGCTTCCAGCCCCACGCCAGAATGATCGA
>JAQGKA010000177.1 GCA_028290355.1 Tardiphaga sp.
TGTTTCGCGCATCAATTCCAGCAGTTTGGGTCCGAGCTCCAGATTCAGATAGGTCGTGCCTGTAATGTTGCCATCAGGGCGGCTCAGACTTGTGACCAGGCCGGTCTGCACCGGATCGCTGATTGTGGTGAAGACAATCGGAGTTGCAGTCGTCGCGACTTTTGCGGCAAGCGCCGCAGGCGTGGTGAAGGCGACAAGCACCGACACGGAATGCCGGACCAGGTCGTTCGCCATTTGGGCCAGCCGCTCGTATTGCCCTCCGGCCCAGCGATATTCGACCGCGACGTTTCTGCCTTCGGTGTAGCCAGCTTCGCCCAGACCTTGATGGAACGCCGCCGTCAGCCCGGCCCATGCCTGAGCTGTCGCAGTTCCCAGCAATCCAATCATCGGCATCTGTTGCGCGCGCGCAATGACCGGCCACGTCATCGCAGTGCTGCCACAAAGCTTTATGAACTCGCGCCGCTTCATACTCGTCCCAGGTTTCTGAAAGGCATCTTAGCGGCTGAAGCAGGAATACTGAAGGGCTCTACGATGTCTGCCTTGGGTCATTCGCGTCGCTTTTGACATATCTGCAGCATGTCCGCTATCCGGCCCATCTCGGACCTGAAACCGACGTTGCGAACACCGGGATCGGCGTGATTCAAGCTCCCGAACCGGAGCCTCGAATCATGAGATATGAACTAACGGACTTTGAATGGACTGCCATCAGACCGTTCCTTCCGAACAAGCCGCGCGGGGTGCCGAGGGTCAACGATCGACGTGTCCTCAACGGCATCTTCTGGATATTGCGGTCAGGCGCACCATGGCGCGATCTGCCGGAGGGCTTTGGGCCTTACACGACCTGCTACAACCGGTTCGTTCGCTGGCGAACTGCTGGCATCTGGGACTTGATCATGGAGTCCCTCGCCGAGGCTCATGATGGCTCCGTCCAGATGATCGACACTTCCATTGTCCGCGTCCACCAGCATGGCGGTTGCGCGGGAGGGGGCGAAACAAGGCTGATGGGCACGCGTATGTTTCATGCCGCGCGGAGGGCATTACACTCGCACTATGATTAGAGCGACCCTTGAATGGGATTTCGGCGAGACGAGCCGCAGGGTCTAGCCAACATTGGTACGATTTCGGACATAGACTTTCGCGCACCGGCAGTTCAATCGCGCAGATTTGCGAAGCTCGCGGAAGCAACTGTTCCAGATTTAACCCATTCCGCGAACATCAATCTTAACAACGGAGTTTCGTTGCAGCGGAGCGGCAGATCGGTAGCCTCAGCTCGGCCGGATATTGCCCACCGGAGCGCGGCGAAACCGCCGTGCTATTTGAACCGCAAATCATCGCTGGTTTCACAAATGAACTCGCGCAAATCATCAAGCCCAAAGGCCCGGTTGGAACAACTCCGAATCTCCAGCGCGACATTCAAGCAGCGCCTGGACGAGTTGCAGCGGCTTCGAGACCAAGTACGTATAACTGAACAGCGGGCCAGGCGCGCTCCGGGCCCAGCCGCACGAACCCTTTCGCCATCGGGAGCACGCAAATGATTTCACAAAGACAGCATCTCCGTCGCTTAGGCTTCAGCGCGCAACCGCGGCCAGCTTGGGCCCAAATCTGGCACCTTTGGCGAGTTGTCCTTCCGCGGCGATCGATAGCGGGACATCTCGTTCGCGGCCAGGTGTGGCGCCGCCATGATGGGCGCCGGTGGATCTACAAGAAGTTCGTCGAGTACAGGCCTGAGACCTGACGAACAATGCGAGGGAAAATCAAGACGATCCCAGTCGCATCAACTGGGTGCTATAGCTGTACCGGTCTGCCGGATGAATACTGACGGACACGACCGCCATATCGTTCGGGCTTAGGATTGGCCAGCTGGCGCCTGAGCCTGGCGGTGACGCCGTACGTGCTTGCGCGATCAAGGCAGCCTGCAAGATCGCGGATCTATGAACAGGTCCAGCACGCCCTTCGACACGCTCCGACGGCGGGCTAGTCGACCGGCCTGCGCTCCCGTCCCGGCGGCCCAGCGACCCAAATCAGGGTCAGGCTGACCAGCAGCGCCAGTGAGATCACCATGAACATCGCCAGCGGACCGTAGCCGCCGAGCAGCGGCAGCAGCGCGATCGGCACCAGTGCGGACACCACCCGGCCAAGCCCCCAGACCCCGGCCGTTGCCGACGCCCGCAGATGCGTCGGTAACAGTTCGGTGGCGTAGAGGCTGAGCACGGCGCTGTAAACGGCACTGGCGAGATTGAACACCACGCCGGTGACGATCAGCGGCGTCAACGCAGTGCTGATCGCGAAAACAAGACCCATCGCCACCATGACGATGGCGCAGGCCACCAGCGCCAGCCGCCGCGGCACGCGGTCGATGAAGGAAGACGCCGCGGAAATGCCGAGCGTCGGCCCGAACATCGTCAGCCCTGCGAACAGAAGGGAATCGCTGACGTGAAATCCCTTCTGCACCATCACCGCCGCGCTCAGCAACGGAAAGCCGATCGTCGCCCACGGCCCGAGCATATACAGTGCGCCGAGCAGCGACGTGCGCCGCAAGCTGGCGCGATCGGCTGCCAGCGCGCGAAAGCCGCTCGCGTTCAAAGCCACGACCGGCGGAAATGCGCCGGCCGGTGGCGACGACATGCCCGCAGATCGCTCGAAACGGCGGCAAGCTTCGTCCGCCTTGGCGGTGCGTCCCACCGCCGCCAACCAGCGCGGCGATTCCGGCACCAGGAAGAACAGAACCGCGGTCACGGCCGAGCAGGCGCTGCCAAAGATCAGTGCCCAGCGCCATCCCTCGATTCCCCAAGGCGCAATCGGCGTCAGCCAACGAATCATCAGGATGATGGCTGGCGCGCCAAGAAAGGCCAGCGCCGCGCACAGCATCATCAGCATGCCCCGGCGTAGCGGCGGCAGCAGGTCGGAAAGATAGGCCGCGGTCAGAGGTGGATAGCCGCCGAGCGCCAGGCCGGAGATGAAGCGGAACGCAGTCATGGTGGCGACGTTGCCGCTCGCCGCCACCGCCAGCGAACTCACCGCCAGCACAGCCAGCGCCACTTGCAGCGCGATCTGCCGGCCATAGCGGTCCGCGACCCAACCGAATGCCGGCGCGCCGACCGCGCCGCCGGCGAACACTGACGCCAGCAGCAGCGACAGTTCACCGCGCGAGACATGATAGGGGGCAGCCAGAAAAATACCGGAGAATGCATTGCTCAGCGCAACTTCGGCGATATCAGCGAACAGCCCGAGCGCGCACAGCGCGAAGATCGCCATGTGCAGCGCCGTCACCGGCAGGCGATCCAGCCGCTGCGCGACGCTCAAATTGTCAGCCATACCATCACCCTTCGTGACCGGGACTTGCGCGGAAACGGGAGAGAGAGAATGCCCCAGACGGGCGCTCATACGTTATCGGAGGCCTGGGAGTCGAGAGCTTGCGCCATGGCCGCGGGCGTATTCCGGCTATTTCGGCTTCGGCATCGTGGCGCAGCCGTACAGCACCATCTCGCACATCTGACGATAACGCCCCGAGAAATCTTCGGCGGCGATCGGCGGCAGGCTCTGGTTCACCGCACGGCCGCCATCGGCCAGCGCCTGTGCGATCTCCGCCGCCGTGAAGCGGCCGTTCAACTTCAGCATCCGGCTGTTCTGCAAGTCGATGATCAGTTTTTCCAGCTCGCCCTGGAAGAAAATGGCGGACTGGATCATGAGGTCCCTGCACCGCCTGAAGGCTTCGGCATTGAGTTCGACGGTGTGCGGTGAACGCGTGAGGATGCGCCGAGTCTCGCCGTAGCGCACGTCGAGGATTTCTGCGACGATGTCAAGGGCGCTGCCGCCTTTCGTCCGCATCGCCTTTCCGGCTTCCAGTGCCAGATCGACGACCTCGTCGTTGCGATCCGCAAGCGCTGTCCGGAACGCCTCTTCCTTGTTGCTGAAATAATAATACAAGGCGCGCTGCGTGAACCCGCAGGCCTTGGCCAGCATAACCATCGACAGCCCGCCGTAGCCGTAATCGAGAAATGCCTGGTTAACCCGCTGCAGCAGGTCTCGTCCAGGCTTGATCGTTTTTTTCGACATCAGATTTCCGGTTACGCCGTCCGATAGCGTGACAGAAGGCGCGTGGAAACCGGAATAAAACCACGCGAATTTTTTCGCAACCCGTAAGTGCCTATTACGTCGTTATTTCCAAACGAGAGACGAACGGCCCGCACGATTTTATAGCGACCGAGTTCCAAGGCAGGAAACCATCCGATACGGGGTGCGTAAAAAGCTATCGGCCCAAATGCGGGAGCGGATCGATCCTCGATCCGCTCCCGTCAGCCGACCGTGAAAGCCGGATTGCTCTCCGGCACAAAACCCTGCAGCGCGGCGAACCTGTCGGCAGGTATCTCGGTCTCACCAGCGACCTTGAGTGCTTCAGAAACGGAGTCACCCGCTCCGCCAGCGGCGTGTAGCCCTGCACCGGCAGCCACTTCAGCGTCGCCGAAAACGAGAATGCCAGGAGGTAGCCGACCACAACACCGGAGACAGCCCAGTCACACCCATAAACTCGCGATAGGATTTGTCAGAAAGTCGTCGCGGCCCGGGGGCGCCGAGCGCGTCTCCGTACGCTGGGATTACGCAGCGCAGTGCTCAGATGACAATTAATTGCTCCCTATTGTCTGAAAAATCCTCAACCTGGTCCCATGAGGCAATAGGCCTTCACTGCGAACGACAGCGGATTCCACACGACTTTGCCAATGGCTTTATTCCCCGATGGGCGCACCTTCGTGATCATCCTGATTGCCGGTCTTTTTGGAGGGTTCGTTCGGGGCTATTCAGGATTCGGTTTTGCACTTGCGGCAATGCCGATCCTGACCATTGTGTTGTCACCCGCTACAGCCGTTCCCGCGGTCTTTCCGCTTGAGTGTGCCATTGGCCTTCTCACCCTGCCGGCAGAACGAGCCAATGTCGATTTGAGCGTCCTTAAATGGCTGGCCTTGGGCGCGATTGTCGGCACGCCCGTGGGCATGATGGTTCTCGCTCTGGTGCCTGCTGAATTGATGCGCCTCGTTCTTGGCTTGGCTGTCGCCCTTGCCACATTCCGAGCCTGGCGGCGGGAGCGGGAAGCGGTGGCAAAAAGCCCCACGAATCTTGCGTCAATCGGCTTCCTGTCCGGATGCTTGAACGGTGGGACAGCCATGAGCGGTTCGCCCGTGATTGTGTCTTTGCTCGGGAGCAATATGCCCGTGCTCAAGGCGCGCGCAACGTTGATTGCCTTCATCGCGATGAGCGCCAGCTTCGGCATCGTTCTATCTGCATCACATGGCGCCTATTCACCTGGCATCTGGCTTGTCAGCGTGGCAATGGCACCCGCCGCCGTGGTCGGCTGCGCACTTGGCCTGTTCACATTCTCACACGCCCCACGACGCGTATACCGATCCTTATCCCTGTCTCTTCTCGCCGCCGCGATGACGATCGCCATCGCTACGGTGAGTCTGGCCGTCCTTAGAAAAATCGGGTTTCAACAGTGAACCCGAATCCAACGGAGAAACTGACATGACTCTCGCGTCGCTCGAATTCAGCTTCGCTTCGATCCGCCGCGCCCTTGCGGATGGCTTGACGGCCGACCTGATCATTGGGGAAGCCTGCCGCCGGGCGCAGGCGTGTTCCGCCGATGGCGTATTCACGTCGTTCGTGCCGCCAGACGAGGCTGTGGAGCGCGCGCGGCAATTGCAGGCCAGGTCAGACGCGGGAGCAGTCTTGCCGCTTCTGGGCGTGCCGTTCTCGGTCAAGGACAGCATTCATGTCGCCGGCATGCTGACCACGAGCAATTGTCCGGCGCTGCGATTGAAACCGGAGCAATCCGCACCAGCCGTCACGCGGCTGGAGGAAGCGGGCGCCGTCCTGATCGGCAAGAATACGTTGGATCAATTCGCGACGGGGCTGAACGGGACGCGAAGCCCCGATCCGCTTTGCCGAAATGCCATCAATCCAGCTTACATTCCCGGCGGGTCGAGCTCGGGCTCGGCGGTTGCGGTCGCGCGCGGCGTCGTCGCGTTCTCGCTCGGCACCGATACGGGAGGTTCGGGACGCGTGCCCGCGGCATGCAACGGCATCGTTGGCCTGAAGCCGACGATCGGGCTCGTCAGTTCGCGCGGCCTGCTTTACAACAACCGGGCGTTCGACTGCATCCCGGTTTTCGCCAGGCTCTCCGACGAAGCTTATGAAATTCTGGAGCATATCGCGGGGTACGACGTTCAGGACCCGTTGAGCCGTGCGGATGCGGATGAGATCGACCTCCGGCTACGGCTGCCGGAGCGCTTGACGCTCGCAGTCCCCCGCCCAGACCAACTGAAGTTCTTTGGCGACGACGAGGCGCGCATGACGTACGAGAGCAACCTGGCGACGCTTGAAAGCCTGGGGCACCAGTTGAAGCCGGTGGATTTTACGGTTTTTGAGGAGGCCGGCCGCCTGGTCTTTCAGAGCGCCATGGTTGCCGAGCGGCTGATCGACTATGCCGATGTCGTCCAGAACAATCCGGAAGCTATCCATCCTGCCGTCTGGGCCTCGATCGAGCCCGGCTTCAAATACACCGCGAGGGATGCGCTGTCAGCGATCTACGCGATGAAGGCGGCGCAACGGCAGGCCAGCATTGTGTTGCAAGGTTGCGACGCCATGGTCGTCCCGACGGTGCCGACCATTTTCACCATCGATCAGATGTTGTCCGATCCGATGGTGCTCAATACCGCGATGGGAACGTACACTTATTTTGTGAATCCTCTCGACATGTGCGCCGTTGCGATTCCCGGTCAGGTGCGCTCGGACGGCTTGCGGTCTTCCCTTTGCTTCGTGTCGCGCGCGGGCGAGGACGGGTTGGTGCGCACGCTTGGACGTTCGTTCGAAGGCGCAGTCGGATCGAAGCCGGGCTAAGATTTCGCGCGCCGCTGTTGCCTTGGAATGAATATATCGTGCCGCTTAAATTGGCGCGTTGGCTCTTCCTTTGTGCATCGGCTGACGCTTCTTCATGCCGGCTGTGGATTAATTGCTTTGAGTTTTCCTCAAGCGAAATAAATTATCCATACATCAAACTCGAATGTTTGGAGGCTGGGTATGTTGAACGCAAGGTCGGCTGCTTTCACCGCTGCGATGTTGCTGACGTCCGTCTTTCACCCCGGTCAGGCGCATGCCGAGCTGCTCAAGGCCAGGCTTGCGCAGAACCTTGGGCCAATATCCGGAATTGTGATCGTTGCGAAGGAGAAGGGATTCTTCGAAAAACGAGGTCTCGACATCTCGGTCACCAATTTCACCTCCGGAAAGCAGTGTCTCGACACGGTGGTTGGCGGAGGTGCCGACATTGCCACGACCGCGGAGGCGCCGGTCACCGCGGCGGCGATGGCCGCACAGCCCATCGCGTTTCTGGCGCGCATGGAATATTCCGACCTCAAGACCGTGGTTGCCAGCAAGGCAGGCATCAAGAGCAAGGCTGACATGAAGGGCAAGAGGATCGCCTTCACGGCCGGCACCGGCAGCGAGGTCTACACCTCGGCTTTGCTGAGCAGAGCCGGGCTGAAGAAGGATGATGTGACGCTCGTCAACTTGCGGCCCCAGGAAATGCTGCCGGCGCTTGTTGCCGGCAGCATCGATGCGTTCGACACCTGGGAGCCGCATATCGCCAACGCCAAGAAGACGTTGGGCACCGATGTTGCCGAGATCGACACCAAGGGCATCTATTCAGAAACCTTCAACATCGTCGTGATGCAGGACTATCTTGCCAAGAATGGGCCGCTGGTCGAGAAATTTCTCGCCGCCGCGATCGATGCGGAAAACTGGATGAAGGCGAACCCCGAGGAAGCGATCACGATCGTCGCGAAGACAGTCGGGATCAAGCGTGAAGATCTGGCGCCGATCTGGGCCGACTATGTTTATCAGGTGGTTCTGGATGACAAGCAGATCGATATTCTCAAGACCCACGCGGCGTGGCGGCTCGAAACCGGCAATCACCCGCCAGGCGCGGTGATGCCCGATTTTCTCAAGGTGCTGTCGCCGGGGTCTTTGAAGAGCATCGATGCCAAGCGGGTTACCTACTCGAACCAGCCCGGCGGTTAAAGAACGCCGCCATGACAACCAGGCAAGCACAACGGCTCAACACCGCCATCTCGATCCTGTCGATCCCGCTGTTCTTTCTGATATGGGAGCTGGTTTCCAGATCGCATATCGTGAACATCACCCTGTTTCCGCCGCCCTCGGTGGTCGCGGTCGCGATGATCGAGTGGATCAGGAGCGGACAGTTCGCGATCGATCTCGCCGTAAGCGTCTGTCGCGTCGTCGTCGGCTTCGTCTTGGGCGCGTCGATCGGTGTGCTGCTCGGCGTGCTGACCGGCCAATTCCAGTTGATCTCCAGCTTCCTCTCACCGATCTTTCATATCCTGCGACCCATTCCGCCGATTGCCTTCGTCCCGATCGTCATCCTCTGGTTTGGCCTCTCCGAAACCGGAAAGATATTTCTTGTTTTCTGGGGTGTCTTCTTCACGGTCTGGCTGACCACGCATATCGGCGTCCAGATGATCGATCGCGGTCTGATCCGCGCCGCGCTCATGCTGGGCACCCCGAAACGCCGGATGCTCAGTGAAATCGTCCTGTTCGGGGCGCTTCCCTATATCGCAGTCGGACTTCGAACGGCCGTCAGCATCTCGTTCTACACGCTGGTCGCCGCGGAGCTGGCCGGGTCATTCGCCGGCATCGTTTACCGCATCGAAATCGCCCAGCAAAATCTTCAAACCGGCCAGGTAATGGGAGGTCTCGTCGCACTCGGCGCGGTGTCGTTCATTGCCGATCGCGGCTTCGCCGCCATGACCCAACGATTGGTCTGGTGGCGATGACCGTTCATCTCGCCGCCCATCATGCGAATATCGACAGCGACGCGGCGTCAGCCCCGGTGGAGATCGATGTCGCCGATGTCAGCATTGTGTTCGATTCCCCGAAAGGCCAGGTAATCGCGGCCGACCGCGTCTCATTCCAGATCATGCGTGGCGAATTCGTCTGTCTTCTCGGTTCGTCCGGATGCGGGAAATCTACCGTCCTGAATACAATCGCCGGATTCGAGACGCCCTACTCCGGCTCGGTGAGCGTCGCAGGAAAGCCCGTGACGGGACCAGGCCCCGACCGAGGAATGGTCTTCCAACAACCCCATCTGTTTCCCTGGAAATCGGTCCGCAGCAATATTGCGCACGGGCCGAGCATGCACGGAAAAACGACCAGAGAAGCCCGCACCATTGCGGACGATCTGATCTCCATGATCTGTCTGACCATATTTGCCGATGCCTATCCGCATACGCTTTCGGGCGGCATGCAGCAACGCGTCGCGATCGCGCGCGCTTTGGCCAATAGGCCCGGCGTTCTCCTGATGGATGAGCCCTTTGGCGCCCTGGATGCGCAG
>JAQGKA010000643.1 GCA_028290355.1 Tardiphaga sp.
TCCGAGCACAGCGTTCGCGACGTTTCAGGCCACAGCGTGCTGATCGAGCAGTTTCACGACGACGGCACGCTGGCGCTGAAGCAGACCGTCGGCACCGACGGCGTCCGGACGCTGGATCAGTACGACAGCCTCGGCCGCATCGCCCAGCAGACGGTGACGCAGAAGGACGGCTCCTACCTGCAGTCCAGCTACGCTTCGGACGGCGCCCTGACCTCTGAAACCCATCGGCACGCCGATGGCACGCGGGACGTCGATACGTTCGGGATCACAGGGCAGACCTATGCAGCACGACACGATGCGCTGGATGCGTCGGGACACAGGGTCGCATCGACCTTTGACAATAACGATGGTTCCCACACCATGACGGCCTATGCGTCAGGTGTAACGCTGACGTCCACATCGGCGAACGACGTGATGAATAGCGCCGGCGGAGATGCTTTCGTCTTCAAGCAGGGGTCCGGGCACGACATCATCAACAATTTCAAGTCCGGGGATTCTGCGGGCCACGACGTCATTCAGATCGAAGCGACCATCGTGACTGACTTCGCTCATCTTTCCTTCCACACCGTCGGGCACGACACCGTCATCGACCTCGGCCACGACGCGTCCGTGACGCTGACCGGTGTCACAACGCCGCTGACCTCGCATGATATATGGATCGTGTAATTTCGAGAGCCGGGTTTCAGTAAACCGCCTTCATCAAACCCGCATCATGCGAGCTTGGCTGCGCTCGAATTTGGCGACGCGCCAAGCGAGTCAGCGCCCTAGCTGCCGGCCTTGTCGGCTGCGGTAGCGCCGTTGACGCCGAACGGCACTTCCTCGACCAGCGAGGATGATACCGCAGGAACCTGCTCACCATCGGAGGCGCGGGTCACCGCGACGCGAGTCTTGGTGAACACCGCCTCGGCGCCGGCCGGCTTGGCGCTGAGATTCTTCAGCAACTCGGTGACCAGCAGGCTGTTCTGACCGTTGGCATCGTCGGCGACCTTGCCCGGCGTTGCCGACGACAGGATCAGCGCATTCTCCGGCACATCGATCGGCGCGAGGCCACGGGAATAGCCGCGGAAGCGCCGTTCATAGGGATTGCGGCGCGAGGCGTCGATCACCACCAGCTTGGCGTGGGCGCCGCGGTCCTTCATCATGTCGAGGACGGCTTCGACGCTGATGCCGTCGCGGCGGATATCGTGCTCTTTCCAGATCGCGGCATCGACCGGGATCATGTAGCTCTGGCGGCCGACCTGAACGCCAAAGCCGCCGAAATACAGCATCACCACGGAGTCGGGCTTGATCTTCGCCTTCAGGCGCTCGACCGCACGGGCCATGTCATCCCGGGTGGCATCTTCCACGACGTCAACGTCGAAACCGTCGCGGCGCAGCGCGCTGGTCATCGCCCGGGCATCGTTGATCGGCTGGGTCAGCGGCGCATTGGCGTCGGGATAATGACCGTTGCCGATCACCAGCGCGATCCGCGCAGTCTTAACGCCGGCATCGTTTTGAACGGCAGTCGCGGCAGTGGCGGCATCCAGCGAGCGCTTGTTCAGGGCCGCATGGGCGCCCAGCACCAGCGAGACCAGTCCGACAAAAGCTGCGGCGATGGTGATCGAGCGACGGGATACGCGAAACTGCCGTACGTTCATTACGATCATTCCTGCATCGTTCATGCGCAACCATTCAGTCGCGCGAACGTCGATTTAGGTTTGAGGGGGTGACGGACTCATGAACAGCAATTGCGCTCAATTTGCGGCACCGCAGCAAACCAGTTGTTAACCCGCTGGGGCCGTTAGGGCAACCGATAACCGCTTGAATTTAAGACACTGTTACTTACCCGATACATCGTGCCGGCGGCATCGGCGCGCATGGAAGGGCACTACCAGTAATTGTAATCCCCCTTTATTTGTGCAACTTTTCAATTACTTGCAGATTCAGGAGACCGGCCCGGCCGCACTGGCGGCGGGCGGGTTTTCGGGACGTGCGCCGGGGCCGCACCGAAAGAAACCCGATGAGTGTGACCTATTTCGCCGGTGCCGCTTACCGCGCGCTGACCGCCTGCAAGGACGGCCCGTCGCTGTACGACCTCTGCGATCCCGTCTTTCTGAAGCACATCGGCGGCAACGCCCATATCGTCAAATTCTACAAGACCGCGCTCGGCAATCCGGCGCTGCGGCCGTTGCTCTGTCGCGCAGGCCTGCCGGAATTGCGCGACGAGAGCCGCTTCAAGACACTTCAACAGGCGCTGATCCGCGCCCGCGACGATGACGCGCCGGACTGGGCGGCGATCGGTCGGCCAGTGGCCGACCTGCTCGACACCATCAAGCTGCAGCACCCCGCGCCGCAGCCGGCATCAACGCCCTCACATGCGCCGACCTTGACCGAGATCGACAGCATCATCCGCAGCTGCGCCGCGCATTTGCTGCGCTCGTATGGCAGCAACGGGTTCATTCCGACCTATGCCGCGTTCAATCTGATCGGCGATCCCGACATGCACGGCCGCGAACTCCTGGTGGCGCTGACTGGCCTGAACTCGCGCGGCTACAAGAATTCGACGCTGCTGTTCAACCTGGCGCGAATCTTCATCGCCCGCTCGCCCGCGGGACAACTGATCAACCCACCCTGGAAGGGGATCGCCGAGCCGATGTGGCCCCCGATCCAGATCCGGCACCGCTCGGCCTATTACGACGCGTTCTTCACGGAAGCGCTGCTGAGCTTCCTCGAGACCGGCCTCGCCTCCTCTGATCAGGCGTCATCGTCGCATCACGCCATCGACGCCATGATGGACTTTTGCCTGGCCACCAGCCGGGAGGAGGTGCCGTCCCATGACGGCAGTACCGTCAGCGTCATCACCGCGCTGGCGCCGCTGCCGCATCCGCGCTTCAGCCGGCTCTTCGCGCAGATCAAGCAGGACCTCGGCTTCGGTATCTATGTGCCGGATTGCGACACCACCGCCTGTGTGTTCTCCGCTGCGACCCAGACCGGCTCCACCGATCCGATTCTCGATCAGCCCCTGCTCGACTTTTATGCCGGCTATCAGGTGGGCGGCGGCGCCAACGAGCCGCTGGTTACCGTACCCCTCAACGACACCATCGATTACGACGGTGGCGTCGTCACCTGGATCGACAACCTTGCCGGCGAGCGGCCGTTCGGCAACGACCTCGATCCAACCCTCAACCTCGATATCCTCGAAGTCAGTTTTCGTAATTGCGCACGCTGGAAGGCGATCGAAACGCCGAAGCGGCTGGCGACGGTGCAAGGGATCATCGGTTTCCAGCGCCGCCTCGTCGCGTCAGGCGCCTTCGCCGACCCTAAATCACATATCTATTACTTGCCGGAACTGTACTGCGCCTATTTCGGCCGCTGCTACGCCGCGTTTCGCGCGCTGCCTGACGCCGCGCAACTGGCGATCGATCCCGGCGGCGCCTTTGCCTTCATCCGGCTGCGGGTACTGGCCTATGTGCAGGACGGGCTGATCGCCGCCGAAATGAACGTGTTCGACGCAGCCCTGGCACTGATCGCGTTCGGCCACCTCGGCGCCGAAGTGTCAAGTTTCACTCCGGCGCTACATTGCATCGTCAGCGCGCGCGGCGAGGGCGGCCGCAAGGGGCCGTTCAAGGCCTATGAATGGAACAAGATGAAAACGCCGACGCGGATTCTGGTCGGTGGCCCCGAGGTGACATCAGCCTTCGTGCTGATGGGCCTGGCGCTGGCGCGGCGGGCGATGAACCAGGCGCGCGCGTAGCGTCATCGCGCGAAGTTGAAGCCGACGCGCTGGCGCGCGCGGCGAAATACACGCACACTTTGCCGCCATGTTGGTGCCATTTCCCGCTGAAACGGTCTTTTGATGTTCAAAAAATTACTTCTTGCCGTTCTGATTCTCGCGCCGGCGCTGGCGCATGCGGCCGATGTCACCGGCGTGCCAAAGATCCGCGATGGCGATCAGGCCACCTTCGGCAACACGCGGATTCGCCTCGCGGGGATCGACGCGCCCTCCCGCGACCAGCTCTGCCTCAATGCCAGCGGCGAGCGCTGGACCTGCGGCGTCGCCGCCCATGACGCGCTGGTGAGCCATGTAGGCGACAAGAGCTGGACCTGCCACGTGCTGCGCACCGACCGCTTTGGCCGTTCGGTGGCGAGGTGCGAGGTGGATGGCGAAGACATTCAGCAATGGCTGGTGAAGAGCGGCTGGGCCTTGTCCTATGTGCGCTTCTCGCATGCCTATGACGCCGACGAGAAAGCCGCACGTGAGGCCAAGGCCGGCCTCTGGGAAGGCGCGTTCATCGCGCCCTGGGACTGGCGCGTTCGCAACAAGAAGACGACGATCCTGGGTTCGGTCAAGCCGCCGGAAACCGCCATCGCGATCCTGCTGGCCTCGGCATCCGGCCCGGTGGCGCCATCGCCGACCTGCACCATCAAGGGCAACGTCAATC
>JAQGKA010000110.1 GCA_028290355.1 Tardiphaga sp.
GATATCACCAACGCGATCGGCGAGCGGTTGCGGGCGCATGCGGAAGTGCTGGTCAGCATGCAGGGGCTGTATGCCTCGATCGGCCGCGTCGATCGCGCCCAGTTCCGCCGCTACATCGACGTGCTCGACCTCGGCCGCCGCTATCCCGGTTTCCAGGCGCTGCAGTCGCTGCGCCGCGTGACGCCGGACGGGCTCGACGGCTTCGTCGCCGAGGTGCGCGGCGACACCAGCATCGAACGATCGGGCCAGCCGGATTTTGCGGTGCGTCCGCCAGGCCAGCGCTCGGTTTACAACATCGTCGAATTCGTCGAGCCGATGCGCGGCAATGAAAGCTCGCTCGGCTTCGACGCCGGCGCCAATCCGGCGCAGCTGGATTCGCTGCGCCGTTCTGCCGAGACTGGCCGCATCGTCGCGACACCGCCGGTCAAGCTGGTGCAGGACACTTCCGGCGGTCTCGGCTTCATCCTGCGTGCGCCGATCTATCGCAGTGGCGAGCCGGCGCAAACCGTCTCGCAACGCATGGCGGCGCTGCACGGCTTCGTGGCCTCGGTGTATCGCACCAACGATCTGATGCGCGGCGTGCTGGATCCCAGAACGCTGCAGCAGATGCATGTTCAGATCGTCGATCGCGGCTATGCCAAGTCGGTGCCCGAGGGCGTCATGATTGGCGAGCCGGAAGACCCAGCGGCCACCGCGACCCTGATGTATGACAGCCTCGAAGCCAATCTTGGCCTGGTGACGCAGGCAGTCGCGGCAACCGACATGTCCGCCGAGCGTTCGCTGGTGGTCGGCGAACGGGTCTGGCGCGTGCTGTTCAGTGCCAATCCCGGTTCGGTCTACAAGATCGACCATGTGGTGCCCAACGTGGTGCTCGCGTCGGGCACGGCGATCAGCCTGCTGATGACGCTGCTCGCCGTGATCACGATGCGGTCGCGCCGGCTGTCCGGCAATCTCAGCACGCTCGATGCCGAACAGCGCGCGCTGGTCGACAATCCCCTGGCCGGCATCCTGTTCACCGCCGGGCACCGCATCCTGCGCGGCAACCGCCGCATCGCCGAACTCTGTGGCCGCAGCGCCGACGATCTGCCCGGCAGCACCATCGATGAGCTGGTTGCGACCGAGGCCGACCGCGAGGCGTTCGATGCGGCGCTGACGCGCATCCGCGACAGTGCCATGGCCGCCGAAGTCGAACTGCACCTGCGCTGCAAGGACGGCACTACGCTGGTCGTTGACGCCTATGGCAAGCCGCTGAGCCATGGCCACAAGGGGCCGGGCGAAATCCTCTGGGTGATCCAGGACAAGACCGATGTGCTGGCGGTGGAGGCGGAGCGCCGCGATCACGCCCGCGAAATGCAGGAGGCCAATGCGCGGCTGACGCGTTCGCTGCAAACAGCGGAAATCCGCGCCAAGGAAATCGTGCTGCTCACCGAACTCAGCGGCGTGCTGCAGTCCTGCCATTCGCTCGACGAGATCTTTGCGGCGGTGCAGACCTATGCCGGCTATCTGTTCACCGAGGAGGCCGGCGCGCTTTATTATCTCAACGAGGCGCGCAATGCGGTTCAGCGTGGCGCGCATTGGGGCGCGCTGCAGGCCGACGTCGCCTCGTTCCCCGTCGATGACTGCTGGGCGCTGCGGCGTGGCACCACGTTCCCGATTTCGGAAGCCAGCCAGGGACTGGTCTGCCAGCACGCCGGAGCTTGCAGCGGCACCGGCGCGGCATTCGTCTGCCAGCCGCTGATCGCGCAAAACAACCTGCTCGGATTATTGTATCGCGAACATGCCGTGGCATTCGGCGACGGCGCCGACCAGCTCGCCACCATGCTGGCCGAGCAGGTGTCGCTAGCGATGGCCAATCTCGAACTGCGCGAGCAGCTGCGCAGCCAAGCGGTGCGCGATCCGCTGACCGATCTGTACAACCGCCGTTTCCTCGAAGACGCGGTGGCCCGCGAGATCGGCCGCAGCGTCCGCGATGGCAAATCGCTGGCCCTGGCGATGCTGGACATCGATCACTTCAAGCGCATCAACGACAGCCATGGCCACGAGGCCGGCGATGCCGTGCTGCGCGGCCTCGGCAAGATCCTGCGCGAAACCATCCGCGTCACCGACATCATCGGCCGCTTCGGCGGCGAGGAGTTCTTATTGCTGATGCCGGGCGTCAGCGTCGATGTCGCCGAGCAGCGCGTCCAGCAGCTGCTCGACAGCGTGCGCGGCATGCAGGTGAGCTCGGCGGGCGTCACGCTGGACAACATCACGGTTTCGGTCGGTCTTGCGGTCATGCCGTTGCACGTCGAGCGCGGCGATGACCTGCTGGCCGCGGCGGACGCGGCGCTTTACGCCGCGAAGCGCGCAGGCCGCAATTGCGCCGTGGTGAGCGATCGCATCGCGATGGTGGTAGCGCCTGGCATGGCGCCGGCTGACACGGCAGCGTGAGGCTTACTCTCCCCCTCAAAAGGGGAGGGTAAGTAAGAGTGCGTCGCGACGCGGGCTGACAGGCGCGCATCGTTCTGGACCGCCATCAAAAAATCCGGGAACGTTATGCGATGATGTCGGCCGGGCAGGGGGCCGAACGTCTTCAAGGCGGGCCTTGAAATCCACGAGACGAGGTAATGCCATGACCAGAGTGAATGCCATGACCAGTTCCAGCCTGAAACCCGCGGCCGAACTCGCGAAGGCCAGCAGCTTTCGCTATCCCAACGAGAGCGAGGCCTATCGCCGCGCCCGCGACGCGCTGCTGGTGGAGGAGATCGAGCTGCGCCGCCAGATCGAGCGCGTCGCCGAACAGCGCCGCGCACTGCCGGAGGGCGGCGAGGTGACGAAATCCTACGGCTTCATCGGCGAGAAAGGCCCCGCCCGTTTCGCAGAACTGTTCGGCGACAAGGATACGCTGGTGGTCTACTCCTACATGTTCGGCCCGCAGCGCGAAAAGCCGTGCCCGATGTGTACTTCGCTGCTGTCGGCCTGGGACGGCGAGGTGCCGGATATCCAGCAGCGCGTGGCGCTGGCCATTGTGGCGCGCTCGCCGATCGAGCGGCTTGTCGCTTTCAAGCGCCAACGCGGTTGGCAGTATCTGCCGCTCTATTCGGACCCATCGGCCGAGTTCAGCCGCGACTATCACGGCCTGACCCCGGACGGCGGCGATGACGCGGCGTTCAATGTGTTCACCCGGCGCAATGGTACCATCCGGCATTTCTGGGCCGGCGAGATGAACGGCGCCACTGCCGATCCCGGCCAGGACCCGCGCGGCGCGCCCGACCTGATGCCGCTGTGGACCATTCTGGATGTCACGCCGGAAGGGCGGGGCACCGACTGGTATCCGAAGCTGCAATACTGAATTCGGCCAAATCTCAGCAAACCCCACCTTGACGGGTTGTCCCGGCGCAGGCCGGGACGACCCGTGCCGTCTCGTTTCGGCACGGGCGACGTGTCTCTTATTTCAATTTAAAGGCCAGAGGTAATTAGTGCCGGGACGCTCCGCGGACCGAATGCGAACAGACCACGACAGCCCCGCAAAAGTCTCATGTGAGACAATTAATGGTCTCAAAAGTTCTCCGATGGAATTCCAAAAAAGCCATCATTGACAGGCTGTTAGGTTGGTAACGCCGGGGGGCGTTTCGTTAATCCGCATTTAACTAAAATTGGCCCTAATGACCCTTCGCGGCTCTGCGAGATGCTCCACGGGATCCCCGTGGCAGCGGAAGAGGCGCTAAGTGAAACTGATCTGGACGCAAGGCGAATGAACACCCGTACCGGCTCGTCCAGCAATGTCACGGCCACCCGTCATCAACGCTCATCCCGCAAAGCCCCGCATAACCTGATCGGCGTCGCCGCCGTGGCGCTGGTCGCGCTGGGTTGCGGCTGGACGCTGTATGCCAACCTGTTTGCGGCCGATGTCGCAGCCGTCACCGCCAGCGTGCGGGCCAAGTCCATCGCGGCTGATCTGGGCGATGCGCAATCGTCCTTCGCCGAGCGCTTTGACACCGCGTCGTTCGCCGACCGTTTCGGGCCCTTCGTGACCGCAGCGACTGCGCCAGCGGCGGCACCGGAGCGGCAGATCGCCTGGTTCGATCCGACCTATTCGCTAGGCGCGCCGCCGGAACGCTTTGTCCGGCGCACGCCGCCTGCACAGCAGGCCGCCGCCGTTCCGACGCCGCAGGAAGTGGTGTCACCGCCGCCGACGGTCAAGCAGCTGGTGGCGAGTATTCCGCTGCCGTCGCAGCGGCCCTCCGAGCTGCGCGTGGCGCCGACGCCGGCGGCGTCCGGCCACGAGGTGATGGTGCAGCGGGCCAGGGCCACGGTGCTTGCGGCCGGAGCGGCCCGCAACCCGAGCATGTTCGAAAAACTTTTCGGCAAGTCGTCGCCGGCCGCGGGCACGCAGCTCGCTTTCGCCGGCGCCGATGGCGGCATCACCAGCGACGGCCAGGATGCCGTCGCCAAGGCACCGTCCTACGATCGCCAGACCGCCGTCTACGATATCTCCGCGAAAAAAGTCTACATGCCGGACGGCAGCCGGCTGGAAGCGCATTCCGGGCTCGGCAGCCGGCTCGACGATCCCGCCGGCGTGCGGGAGAAAATGCGTGGCGCGACGCCGCCGCATGTCTATGACCTCACGCCGCGTGAAGCGCTGTTCCACGGCGTGCCGGCGCTGCGCCTGACCCCGGTCGGCGGTGAAGGCGCGATCTACGGCCGCACCGGTCTGCTCGCGCACACCTACATGCTCGGCCCCAACGGCGACAGCAACGGCTGCGTCTCGTTCAGGGACTACAACAAGTTCCTGCAAGCCTACCGCAACGGCGAGGTGAAGCGGCTGGTGGTGGTGGCGACGCTGGATTGATAGTTTTGCCGTCGTAGCCCGGATGAAGCGAAGCGAAATCCGGGTTAAGCTTTCGCGATGGTACAGTATCGCCGAAATCTGATCCCAGGCGGGACGTTCTTTTTCACAGTGACGCTGGCCGACCGGCGATCATCCGCATTGGTCGATCATGTCGGCGTGCTGCGGACTGCGTTCCGCAACGCTCGCAATCTCAAACCCTTCGTCATCGACGCCATTGTGATCCTGCCGGATCACCTGCATGCCATCCTGACCTTGCCTGATGGCGATGCGGATTTCCCCGGCCGCTGGAAAAGCATCAAGGCCTGGTTCACACGCGGTATCATCGCAGCAGGCGCTTCCGTGTTGCGTGATCATCGTGGCGAGTATCTGCTGTGGCAGCCCCGCTTCTGGGAGCATACGATCCACGACGAGCACGATTTCGAACGCTGCGCGAACTACATTCATTTCAATCCGGTCAAACATGGATTGGTCTCATCGCCGATCGCGTGGCCATACACGTCACTGGATCGATATGTCCGTGCCGGGATATTGCCGCGGGATTGGGGCGGTGACGGACGAAACGATGCTTTTGGATTCGGCGAGCGTGCAGAGTAGCGGTAGCCCGGATGGAGCACTCGCGGAATCCGGGATTCACGGGACGCGCCGAGGCTGATCCCGGATTGCGCTTCGCTTCATCCGGGCTACGGACAAATAAAAAGCCCGGCATTGCTGCCGGGCTTTCCTTGTTTGTACGAAGCTTGAGTAGCTGGACTTAGAAGTCCATGCCGCCCATGCCGCCGCCCGGGGGCATGCCGCCGCCGGCGCCGCCCTTCTTGGGCAGCTCGGCGACCATGGCTTCCGTGGTGATCAGCAGGCCGGCAACCGAAGCTGCGTTCTGGATCGCTGCACGAACCACCTTGGTCGGATCGATGATGCCCTTCTTGACGAGATCGCCGTAGGTGCCGGTCTGCGAGTCGAAGCCGAAGGCATAGGACGCGTTTTCCAGAACCTTGCCGACGATGACCGAGCCGTCTTCGCCTGCGTTGATGGCGATCTGGCGAGCCGGAGCCGACAGGGCCTTGCGGACGATTTCGACGCCGGTCTTCTGGTCGTCATTGGCAGTCTTGATCTTCTTCAGTGCTTCCGAGGCGCGGAGCAGAGCGACGCCGCCGCCGGGGACGATGCCTTCTTCAACCGCAGCGCGGGTCGCATGCATCGCGTCATCAACGCGATCCTTGCGCTCCTTGACTTCGATTTCCGTCGCGCCGCCGACGCGGATCACCGCGACGCCGCCAGCGAGCTTGG
>JAQGKA010000667.1 GCA_028290355.1 Tardiphaga sp.
TCGGACGAAGCCGCGAAGCTGCAGGCCGATGGCCGCAACGTCATTCTGGTGCGCGTCGAGACCAGCCCGGAAGACATTCACGGCATGCACGCCGCTGAAGGCATTCTCACCACGCGCGGCGGCATGACCTCGCACGCGGCGGTGGTCGCGCGCGGCATGGGCAAGCCCTGCGTCTCCGGCTGCGGCACCATTCGCGTCGATTACGGCCGCGGCACCATGTCCATCGGCAATCGCAGCTTCAAGGCCGGCGACGTCATCACCATCGATGGCTCGATCGGCCAGGTGCTGGCCGGCCGCATGCCGATGATCGAGCCGGAACTGTCGGGCGAGTTCAACACGCTGATGGGCTGGGCCGACAAGGTTCGAAAACTCAAGGTCCGCGTCAACGGCGACACGCCGGAAGATGCCCGCACCGCGATCAAGTTCGGCGCCGAAGGCATCGGCCTGTGCCGCACCGAGCACATGTTCTTCGAGGAGACCCGCATCCGCACCGTGCGCGAGATGATTCTGGCGGAAGACGAGCAGGCGCGCCGCGCCGCGCTCGCCAAATTGCTGCCGATGCAGCGCGCCGATTTCGTCGAGCTGTTCGAGATCATGAAGGGGCTTCCGGTCACCATACGGCTGCTCGATCCGCCGCTGCATGAATTCCTGCCGCACACCCAGGCCGAGGTCGAGGAAGTCGCGCGCTCGATGAACACCGATCCGCGCAAGCTGGCCGATCGTGCCCGCGATCTCGCCGAGTTCAACCCGATGCTCGGCTTCCGCGGCTGCCGTCTGGCGATCGCCTATCCGGAAATCGCCGAGATGCAGGCCCGCGCGCTGTTCGAAGCCGCGATCGAAGCCGGCAAGCGCACCGGCGAACTGGTCGGGCTCGAGGTGATGGTGCCGCTGATCGCCACCAAGATGGAGTTCGATCTGATCAAGGCGCGGATCGATGCCACCGCGGCGTCGGTGATCAAGGAGACCGGCGGCAAGCTGAAGTATCAGGTCGGCACCATGATCGAATTGCCGCGCGCCTGCCTGATGGCCGGCGAGATCGCCGAGACCGCCGAGTTCTTCTCGTTCGGCACCAACGATCTGACGCAGACCGTGTTCGGTATCAGCCGCGACGATGCCGCGAGCTTCCTCGGCACCTACATGGCCAAGGGCATTCTGCCGGTAGATCCGTTCATCTCGGTCGATCGCAACGGCGTCGGCGAGTTGGTGAAGATCGGCGTCGCGCGCGGCCGCAAGACCCGCCCGGGTCTCAAGGTCGGCATCTGCGGCGAGCACGGCGGCGATCCCGCCTCGGTGGCGTTCTGCCACGAGATCGGTCTCGACTACGTGTCCTGCTCGCCCTACCGCGTGCCGATTGCGCGTCTTGCTGCAGCGCAAGCGGCGCTCGGCAAGGAGATTTCCAGCCAGGCGTAATCGCGGGCTGAGGTTTCAGGCGCCAAAGTGTAGTTATGAAACGGCCGGGGATTTCCCCGGCCGTTTTTTATATGCGTAATGGAAAAGCGCTGTAGCTTATTTTCGTCATTCCCGGCCTTGTGCCGGGCATCCACGACCGCGCGGAACATCGTCATGGCCGGGACAGGCCCGGCCATGACGAACGCTAATGGATGAGTTCGGTGAGAAGGCGATAAAAGTTCCATCGATAAATCTTTCGCTCCTCCGAAAAATCTCTTCATCATTTTTGTTGACGCGATGTTTACCACTTTGGTGGAGCCGCGGTTTACCAAGCTTTTCGATTAGCTTTCGCAAACGCAAACGCCGCTTGCCTGTGACAAGCGTGCATCGCCGATTAACTCCCTCGCAACTTTGATTCAGTACTAACGAAACAGATCGAATTGTACGGAAATGTACGGGACGATCGGGTGTGTAAGCGTTGCGTAGGCGTATCATGTTAGTAATGCGTAACCGGCCGAAGGGCGCGCGCAGCGCGTCTTTCGGCCTCGGTCTTTGCATTTTTGCATTGATCCCGACAGAGGTTGGCTACCAGGATATTGCTTCGTTGCTGGCTCGCCAGCCGGGCGTCGCCGAGCGCTGGCAGAAGCGCGTGGTCGCCTCCGCGGTCAGTTCGATCCAGGTCGCGACCTTCAGTTTCGCCCGCCCGATCGGAACCTCGTCGCGCAATCCGACCTTGCAGCTTGCCAGTTTCGATAGCTCCGACAGCGATATTACCGGCGCGCTGACGCGAAATCCGTTCGCGCAGGCGCCGCGCCGCTATGAAGCCGCCGACTTTCCGAAAGTGGATCGCACGCTGAAGGGCGATCGCCTCGCCACGCGCTCGCCGGAAGCGGCGATGCCGGAAGATGCGCCAGCGAAAGAGGATTCATTCGACTCCAACGCCTCGGTGATGGGCGCCAAGACCGCAGATGCGGTGTCTTCGCAAGAGACTGCGCCACTCGATCCCGAACTTGTGGAAGCCTTGCAGGCGCCGCCGCTTGCGCAATACGACGCCTCGCTGTCGCTGGAAACCCAGCCGTTCAACGATCCCAAGGCCGCGTCCGAAACCGCGGTCATCCCGGTTGAGCCCGCGCCGTCGAAGGATGGTTTTTCGGTCAAGACCGCGAGCCTGTTCTTCGGCAGTTCGTCGCTTGGCGCGTCCAGCGAGACCATGGAGCGCTGGCAACCCGGCGAAGAGCCGACCATCGTGATGCCCGGCATCACGCCTGATCCCGACCTGAAGACAACATCGCCGCTGCCGACGATATCGGCCGATCCGGTCAAGGGCGGCGAGAGCACCGCCGGCAAGGGCGAGGTCAACAGCACCAACCACGTCAAGACGCCGGCTGAACGTCTCGGCCTGCTCGACGAAAAAGTCCGTGCCAAGCAGGAGAAGTGCCTGACCGATGCGATCTATTTTGAAGCGCGCGGCGAAGCGGTGCGCGGCCAGATGGCGGTGGCGCAGGTGGTGATGAACCGGGTTTTCTCCGGCTTCTATCCGACGACAGTATGCGGCGTTGTCTATCAAAACAAAAATCGTCACCTGGCGTGTCAGTTTACCTTCGCCTGCGACGGCATCGCCGACGTGGTCAAGGAGCCGGACATGTGGGATCGCGCGCGCAAGATCGCCAAGGCCACGCTGGACGGCCGGCTGTGGTTGCCGGAAGTCGCGAAGTCCACGCACTACCATGCCTATTGGGTGCATCCGTCCTGGGTGCATGAGATGAAGAAGATGTACCGCACCGGCGTGCACACGTTTTACCGGCCGCGGGCGTGGGGCGACGGCAGCGACGCGCCGAGCTGGGGCACGACGGCGCAAACCGCGGAAATTTCCGCGAAACTAGCCGCGGTCAAGCCGTAACGGCAGGCCGCGTTTACGTCGATTTTGCTGCGAAAATCTTGCGGCGAACCGGTGATGAAACTCTGCCGGTTGCGGCAGCCAAAATCTCCCAGCGAGCCGTTGCCGAATTTGCATCGCTGCATTGCAGCGGGCGATATTTTCATCCAGCCGGTTGGGATTTCCATGCGAATGCATTAACCTGGCCTCGTTCTGGTCGGAAGCGGCAAGCGACTCGCTGCGATCAGTACGCGGACTCCATTTTTGACAATCTGATTTAAGGGCGGGAAACGGCATGGCGGCAATCGAAGGCGTTTCGCGCCCGGCAGGTTTTGGTTGGCGGACGCCGCTGGTGATCGTGATCTGCGGATCGCTGATCGGCATGCTGACCTTCGGGCCGCGCTCCAGCGTGGGCTTCTTCATGCAGCCGATGAGCCAGCAGTTCACCTGGGGCCGCGATGTCTTCGCGCTCGCCTTCGCCGTGCAGAATCTGCTCTGGGGCATCGGACAGCCGTTCGCCGGCGCGATCGCCGACAAGTTCGGCAGCGTGCGCGTGATCTGCGTCGGCGCCTTGCTCTATGCGATCGGCCTGCTGGTGATGCGCTATTCCTCGACGCCGCTTGAACTCAACCTCGGTGCCGGGCTGCTGATCGGCTTCGGCCTGTCGGGCTGCTCGTTCAACCTGGTGCTGTCGGCGTTCGGCAAGCTGATGCCGCCGGAGTGGCGCGGCATCGCGCTCGGCGCCGGCACCGCGGCGGGATCGTTCGGGCAATTCGTGTTCGCGCCGTTCACCGTGGCGATGATCGACAATGTGGGCTGGCAGCCGACGCTGACCGTGTTCGCCGTGCTGATGCTGCTGGTGATCCCGCTGTCGATGGCCTTGGCAACACCGACCGCGGCGCCGGCCGATGTACCCGTTGCGCAAAGGCAGTCCTTCAAGCACGCGCTGTCGGAAGCGTTCGGCCACCGCTCCTATGTCTTGCTGGTGCTCGGCTTCTTCACCTGCGGTTTCCAGCTCGCCTTCATCACCATGCATCTGCCGGCCTATCTGGTGGACCGCGGCATGCCGGCCTCGACCGGCGGCTGGGTGATCGCCATCATCGGCCTGTTCAACATCGTCGGCTCGCTCAGCGTCGGCTATGCCTCGAACAAGTTTCCGAAGCGCTACATCCTGTCCTTCATCTATTTCACCCGGGCGATGGCGACGGTGGCCTTCATCCTGCTGCCGATGACGACGTTCTCGGCGCTGGCCTTCGGCGTCATCAGCGGCCTGACCTGGCTCTCCACGGTGCCGCCGACCTCGAGCCTGGTGGCGCTGATGTTCGGCACCCGCTGGCTGGCGACCCTGTATGGCTTCGCGTTCTTCAGCCACCAGGTCGGCGGCTTTCTCGGCGCGCTGCTCGGTGGCATCGTCTACGAGAAATTCGGCTCCTACACGCCAGTATGGTGGCTGTCGGTGCTGTTCGGCGTGCTTTCCGCGCTGATCAACCTGCCGATCGTCGAAGAGCCCGTCGCGCGACCGCTTGCGCAGCCGGCGTGATCCATTCAACGTAAAATCACAAAACAAAAATCAGGGAGTGGCGTGTTGGGCATGTTCAAGGCGATCCGGATCGACAAGGCGGAAAAAGGCACCACGGTAGCGCTGACCCAGTTCGACGAAGCCGAGCTGATGGAGGGCGATGTCACCGTGCGGGTCGAGTGGTCCACGGTCAATTACAAGGACGGCCTTGCCGTTACCGGCAAGGCGCCGGTGGTGCGGCGGTTTCCGATGATCGCCGGTATCGACCTTGCCGGCACCGTCGAGCAGTCGTCGCATCCGGACTGGAAGGCCGGCGACAAGGTGATCTGCAACGGCTGGGGCATGGGCGAAACCCATCTCGGCGCCTACGCCGAGAAGGCGCGGGTCAAGGGCGACTGGCTGGTGCGGCTGCCCGAGAGCATGACCACGCGGGACGCGATGGCGATAGGCACCGCCGGCTACACCGCGATGCTGAGCGTGCTGGCGCTGGAGAAGCATGGGCTGACACCAAAGGACGGCCCAGTGGTGGTCACCGGCGCGGCAGGAGGCGTTGGCTCGGTGGCGATCGCGGTGCTGTCCGAGCTTGGCTACCACGTCATCGCCTCGACGGGCCGCACCTCGGAGGAGGGCTACCTCAAGGGCCTCGGCGCTTCTGAGATCATCGACCGCAACGAACTCTCGGGTCCGGCAAAACCATTGGCAAAAGAGCGCTGGGCCGGCGGCATCGACAGCGTCGGTTCCTCCACTTTGGCGAATCTGCTGTCGATGACGAAATACCGCGGCGCCATCGCCGCCTGCGGCCTCGCCGCCGGTATGGACCTGCCGTCGTCGGTGGCGCCGTTCATTTTGCGCGGCGTGTGTCTTCTCGGCATCGACTCCGTGATGTGCCCGATTGGGCTGCGCAAGCAGGCCTGGGCGCGGCTGGCGACCGACCTGGATTCGGCAAAACTTGCTGAAATCACTCACGAAATCAGTTTGGATGGGGTCATCGGCGCCGGTGCCCGGGTGCTGGCAGGGCAGGTCCGCGGTCGAATCGTGGTAAAAATTCTCTAACGATGTTCAGACTTTACCAACCAACCTGCTCCAATGTTGCCACGGTTGGTATGGTAAGCAGCGGGTAAAGGCATCTGGCGGTCATCCGCGCTCAGTTGGTCGGAGTATCCTATGGTTGCGCGTTTTGTATTGGGAGCCGCTTTCGCAGCTTCGGTGGCGATGCCTGCGTTGGCCGGCTCGATGACGGCCGATGAGGCCCGCAAATTCGTCGCCGGCAAGGTGTTCTCTTTTACCTGTTTCGATGGAACCCGCGGCGCCGGCCGCGTGTTCGACGACGGCGGAGCAGCGGGCGCGGTGCAGTTCTCCGGTTCCGGCCCGGCCCGCAACATGCGGCTGCCCGGTAATACGCTGCAGGTACGGGGCCAGGCGATCTGCGCCTCGATCAAGGGCATCCCGTTCGAGCCCTGCTTCAACCTCAACAAGAATGACGAACGCAGCTTTCGCGGTTCCGTCTCCGGCATGGGCTTCGCTTATTGCGACTTCCATCACCAGGGCCGCGGCCAGATGCTGATGGCGCGCGCCATCTCGCGGCCGCGCTCGCTGCGCGCGCCGGAGCAGACCCGCTCCGCGGACGCAGCGGCGTCGAACACCGAAGTCGCCACCCGCGTCGCCACCCCGCGCGTCGAGATCGGCAAGATCGAATCGGTTAGCACCGGATCGATCAAGTCCGAATCAGCGAAGCCCGAGCCGGCGAAAGCCGAAGGCGCTTCCGAGTTGCGCCGCTCGACGGATTGATCGTACCGGCGCGCATCCCGGTTCGCGCAAGCGGCGAGACGACGGAAACACACTCGTTTAGCTAGGTGGAATTGCTTTGTTATAAAGCAGTTGACGCCGCTTAAATCGTCTTGTGCAGTTTTGTTGGCCTCTGTATCCCAGAATAGGGCTGGATCAGAGGACGCACGATGAATTCTGGAACGTTGTCGCGACGCTCGGTTGTTCGGGGTTTGGGCGCGGGAGCGGCGCTTGCGTCCGGGGTTCTCGGCAACGGTGGCGCCTTTGCGCAGACCACCAAATCCGGTGCGGGCGGCCTCGCGCCGCCGTCGAACGGTTCGTTCCTGGTTCCAATCATCCGCAAGCTCGAGCTCGACAAGAAGAACGGCCTCGACTTCGATATCAATCTCTACAGCGATCCCAGCATTCTCTATTCGGATCTGGCCTCCGGCCGCTCCAGCCACATCTTCGGCGCGATCTACAACTGCGCCAACTTCTATGTGCGCGGCGTGCCGGTCGAATTGCTGTTCACCATCTCGACCGCCAATCACGCCTTCGTCTCGAAGAACCCTGATATCAAGACGGCCGCCGATCTGAAGGACAAGTCGGTCGCGGCGACGACAAGCTCCGGCTTCTACGGCATGGCGGTGTTGTTCCTGAAACAGAACGGCCTCGACCCGCGCAAGAACCTCAACATCCTCAATTCACCGCCGTCGTCGGTGCAGACGCAGCTGTTGGCCGAGAAGGTCGATGCCGGCCTGCTGTTCGATCCCGCTTTGTCGAACATGCTGTCGCAGGGCTATCATCTGGTCGGTGACATGAATGCCGGCATTCGCCAGGAATTGAAGATGCAGGACGATGCCAACGTCTGGTATCTCGGCTGCTACGGACGCAAGGACTGGATCGACAGCGATCCCAAGCGCGTCGCGGCCACGTTGAAGATGTGGCAGGAGGCCGCCGCATTCTACAACGGCAATGCGGCGGAAGCCGACAAGATCATTTCGGACTTCACCAAGGTGTCCGTCGAGGCCCTGGCGCTGAGCCGCAAGCTGCAGATCACGAAATTCCTGGTGGAGCCCGCCATCAGCGAGAAGAAGAATCTCGATGCGCTGTTCTCGGGCTTCAAGGAAGTCGGCTTCCTGACCGACGTGCCGGACGCGGGCGTCTACTACCCCTGGAAGAAATCTTGAGCGGGATCGTCGACGACAGCGGGGCTCTCGACGATACGGCGATACATGCGCCTTCCGAGGCCGGCGCGAGCTTTCCGAACCAGCGCAGTGCATTGTCGCGCACGTTCAGGGCGATCCTTCCGTTTCTGGTGATCGCCGTGCTGTGGCAGACCGCGTCGTTTTTCAGCAAGCCCTATCTGTTCCCGGGTCTCGGCGCGATCGCGAAGAGTTTCTGGACGATCCTGACGACCTGGGACCTGATTTCCCAGGGGCTGGTGACGTGGGCACGGCTGCTGTTCGCGGTGGCCGCTTCGCTGGTGATCGGCATTCCGATCGGGCTGGCGATGGGACTGTCGCCGACGGCCGATGAATTCCTGCGCCCGGTCGTCAAGTTCATCATGGGCGTTCCCGCGCTGAACTGGGTGATCATCGTCATCATCTGGTTCTCGACCACCGAGCTGCGCATCGGCTTCGTGCTGATCGCTCTGTGCACGCCGGTGACCGTGTTCTGCATCTATGACGGCGTGCGCTCGATCGACCGCAAGCTGACCGACATGGTGCTGTCGTTCGGGGCCAATCCGATCCAGCACATCCGGCTGTTGCTGTGGCCTTATGTGCAGGCGTCCGCCTTCACCGCGGCCAAGCTCAATATCGGCAACGCCGTCCGTACCGTGATCGTTGCCGAACTCGTCGGTGCGCCGCTGGGCATCGGCAAGGAGCTCGATTTGGCGAAGAACGTTTTCGATATGCCGACGGTTCTGGCCTGGACGCTGTTCCTGGTGCTGATAGCCCTGATCATGACGCGAGGCATCGAATATGCCGAGCAGCGAGTGCTGCGCTGGCGCGGCGAGAGCCATGGGCGAGGCTGACATGGCATCCGATATTTCGAACGCGTCGCCGAAACTCGTCGTCGATCACGCCCGCAAGAGTTTCCGCCAAAACAACGGCGTCGAAACCACGGCGATCGCCGATCTCAGCTTCTCGGTGAAATCAGGCGAGTATGTCGCCATCGTCGGGCCGACCGGTGCGGGAAAATCCGTGCTGCTGGATTGCCTGCTCGGGCTGAAGCATCTCGATGCCGGCCAGATCCGGATCGACGGCCTGCCGGTTGAGAATTTCGTCCGCGACAGGAAGGGCCACATCACCCGGATCTTCCAGGAAGACCGCCTGCTGCCGTGGCTGTCGGCCACCGACAATGCGGCGTTCGGGCTGCAGATCCAGGGCGTCGCCGAGGCCGAGCGGCGTGAACGTGCCGCGAGCTGGCTCGACGCGGTCGGGCTGTCGGCCTTCAAGGGCGCGTTGCCGCGCGAATTGTCCGGCGGCATGCGTCAGCGCGTCAACATCGCACGCGCCTTTGCGCCGAATCCGGAACTGGTGTTGCTGGACGAAGCCTTCAGTGCACTGGACGACGTCACCGCGTCGCGGCTGCGGCAGGATTTCAAGACGCTGGCGCAATCGCAGCGCACCACCTTCCTGATCGTCACCCACAGCATCGACGAAGCGATCTTCCTGGCGAACCGGATCCTGGTGTTCGGCGCCCCGGCGCGGCTGATGGCGGAAATCACCGTGCCGCCGCAGGCTTTCGAGGATCGCGAACTGTCCGACCGCATCAAGACCGAAATCCGCTCCCTCATCGTCGCCGGTGCGCGTCGTCACTGACCCGGCACATGGCTTACCAACGTCGAGATAGAACATGATCGAAGATCGCGTGTTGATTGCCGGCGCCGGCCCGGTGGGGCTGGTCGCTGCGGCGCAGCTGGTGAAGCAGGGCATTGCCGTCACCGTTCTGGAGGCCGGCAATGAACTCGGGTCGGAATCCCGGGCCTCGACGTTTCATCCGCCGACCCTGGACATGCTGCACGAACTCGGCGTCGCGGACGACCTGATCGCGGAGGGCCTGAAGGCGCCGAAGCTGCAATACCGTTCGAAGAAGGACGGCGTCATCGCGCAGTTCGACTTCGGCGAGATCGCGGACAAGACCGGCCATCCCTACCGCGTGCAGAGCGAGCAGTTCAAGTTGACGCGGCTGCTGCTGGCGAAATTACGCGACGAGAGCCTTTTCCGGATCGAATTCGGCGCCCGCGTTGAAGACGTGCAGCAGGACGACGACGGTGTCCGCGTTTCGGTGCGCGGCAACGACGCGCAAAGCGTTCGTACCGGCAAATGGCTGATCGGTGCCGACGGCGCGCGCAGCGAGGTACGCCGTGCGCTCGGTGTGGAGTTCGAGGGGTTTACCTGGCCGGAGCGCTTTCTGGTGCTGAGCACGCCGTTCGATTTCGATGCCGCGATTCCTGACCTGGTCTCGGTGAACTACGTCGCCGATCCCGACTGCTGGCAGTTCCTGCTGCGGATTCCCGGCATGTGGCGGGTGATGTTTCCGGTGCCGCAGGAGGTCAGCGACGAGGCCGCGACCTCGCCGGAATTCGGCCAGGCGATGCTGTCTCGCGTGGTGGCCGGCGGCAGATTCCATATCGCGCATACCACGCTGTACCGCGTGCACCAGCGCGTCGCGAAGCAGTTCCGCGTCGGCCGTTCGTTTCTGGTCGGCGACGCCGCGCATATCAACAATCCCCTTGGCGGCATGGGGATGAATGGCGGCATCCACGATTCCGTCAACCTGACGGCGCGGCTGGCCGACGTGCACCACGGCATGGCCCATGACAGCGACCTCGATCGCTACGATCTGCAGCGCCGGCTGGTGACGCTGGAAAGCGTGCAGACCCAGACCATCCAGAACAAGCGCGATCTCGAAGCCAAGGACGAGGCAGATCAGGCCGCGTTCCGCGAGCGCCTGCGCGGCATCGCCGCCGATCCCGAGGCGCGAAAGACCTACCTGCAGCGGGTGTCGATGATCACCAGCCTGAAGCGCGCAGGGGAACTCGGCTGAGACCGGAGTGAACGCGAATTTACCTCGCGTTCACGACGATCGCCGCCTCACCAGACCGTGAAGCCGCGTTTTGCCGAAATCGATTGCAGCCTAATCGATAGCATCCTATCTAATTTGGCATGGCACTCACCCAATCCCTGATTCAGGCCGAACTCGGCCTCTTGGTCGCGCGGCTGGCCCGCATCTGGCGGCGCAAGGCGGATCAGGCGCTGTCGGAGCATGGGTTGTCGGAGGCCACCGCGCATCCGCTGCTGATCCTGTCGCGCGGCGGCAAGCATGTCCGCCAGGGCGTGCTCGCCGACGAGATGGGCCTCGAGGGACCGTCGGTGGTGCGGCTGATCGATCTGCTCGCGGCTGAGGGGCTGGTGGAGCGCCGCGAAGATCCGACCGACCGTCGCGCCAAGATGCTGCATCTCACGGCGCTGGGCGAGGCCAAGGCCGAGGAGATCAAGCGGGTGATGCGTCGCGTCCGCGCCGACCTGATGAAGGGCGTCAGTGGCGACGAGCTCGCCGTCACCTTCGAGGTGCTGCGCAAGATCGAGCTCTCCGCCATTCGTTCGCTCGAGACCGCCGAGGAGGCGGACGCGTTGTCATGACCTCCGTTCGCCCGTCCTTTCTGGTTCGCCACGCCGACATCATCTTCTCCCTGAAAACCTTCGCCGCCGCCGTGATGGCTTTGCTGATCGCGCTGGCGATGGATCTGCCGCGGCCGTACTGGGCGCTGGCGACCGTTTATATCGCGTCGCAGCCGCTGGCCGGCGCGACGCGTTCGAAAGCATTCTTCCGCGTCGCCGGCACGCTGATCGGCGCTGCCGCCAGCGTCGCGCTGGTGCCCAACCTCGTCAACGCGCCGGAATTGCTCAGCCTTGGCATCGCATTGTGGGTCGGGCTTTGCCTGTATCTCTCGCTGCTCGACCGCACGCCGCGCGGCTACATGTTCATGCTGGCCGGCTACACCGTGGCGCTGATCGGCTTTCCATCGGTATCGGAGCCGGCGGCGATCTTCGACACCGCAGTGGCGCGTAGCGAGGAGATCATTCTGGGCATCCTCTGCGCCAGCCTCGTCTCCACCATCGTGCTGCCGCGCGGCGTCGGGCCCGCTGTCGCATCGCGTGTAGACAGCTGGCTCGCCAGCGCCCGGAAGCTGAGTCAAAGCGTGCTCGCCGGCCACGGCGCCGACAAGGCGACGCGCGAGCAGCGGCTGCGCCTTGCCGCCGATGCCGTCGACATCGACACGCTGTCGGATCATCTGGCCTATGACCGCACGGTCGATCGCGACGCCGTGCGCTGGCTGCGCGCGCTGCGGCTGCGCATGCTGATGCTACTGCCGCTGTTGTCCTCGATCGGCGACCGCATCGATGCGCTCGGCGCCGACGTGCGCGCGACACAGCCAAAGCTGATGAGCCTGGTCGACGATCTCTCCCGCTGGGTGGCCGGTGACGACACCGAGCGCGAGCCGCCGGATCAGCTGCGCGCTGCGATTGCCACGCAGTTGCCGAAGCTTCACGCCGCTTCGTCATGGGACCAGATCATGGTGGTCAGCCTGCTGATGCGGATGCGCGAACTGGTGGACATCTCGCAGGATTGCCGCGTGCTCAATCAAGCAATTGCCGCTGGCGGTCGTCCACCCGGCGCGAAGCTGGCGTTTCATCCCGAAGCCGGCGTCGCGCCGGTGCGGCATGTGGACCACGGCATGGCGCTGTGGTCCGCCGCCGGCGCGGTGCTGGCGATCCTGCTGTGCTGCACATTCTGGATCGCGAGCGGCTGGGTCGACGGCGCTTCGGCGCCGATGATGGCGGCGGTCGGCTGCTCGTTCTTCGCGGCGATGGATGATCCCGCGGTCGGCCTGCGCGGTTTCGCCAAATGGTCGCTGGTCAGCATGATCATCGTTGCGGTGTATCTGTTCGCGATCCTGCCGGGCATTACCAATATCGAAATGCTGCTGGTGGTGCTGGCGCCGGCGTTCCTGTTGTTCGGTTTTCTGATCGCGCGCCCGGCGACCTTCTTCATTGGCATGCTGCTCGCCGCCAACACGGCGAGCCTGATGGCGATCCAGTCGACCTACAGCGCCGATTTTGCCGCCTTCGCCAACTCCAGCATCGCCTTCTTCGTCGGCACCGAAATCTCGGCGCTCACCATCCTGCTGGCACGGTCCGTTGGCGCCGAATGGAGCGTGCGGCGGCTGATGCGCAAGGGCTGGACGGCGCTGGCGCTGGCCGCGGAGCGGCGCGGCAATCGCGACCGCGCGGCCTTTGCCGGGCTGATGATCAACCGCATCGGCCTGCTGGCGCCGCGCCTCGCCGCGCTGCCGGACAGCGAATTGCGCAATGTCGATAATCTTCGCGAGCTGCGCGTCGGCCTCAACATCGTCGATCTGCGCCGCGCCCGCCACGGAATGTCGCCGCGCTCATTGCGGGCGATGGACGCGATGCTGGACGAACTCGCCATGAATTTCCGCAAGTATGAAGGCGGTGCGATGCCTGCCGAACTGCTGGCCGATATCGATCATGCGCTGGCTGAGGCCATGACCGAGACCGGCGACGAGGTGCGCGGCGATGCGCTGATCGGCCTGGTTGGGATTCGCCGCGGCCTGTTTCCGGAGGCGCCGGCCTATCAGCCGGAAGCGTCTGAACGCTTACCGGGGAATGTCGCGGCATGAGATACGAAATCGATCTGTTCGGCATCCTCGTGCCCGCGCTGCTGCTGTGGCTCGTCATCACCTACGCGCTCGGCGCGCTGCTGCGTCCCTTGCTTGAACGCTCCGGCCTCTACCGTTTCGTCTGGCACCGCGCGCTGTTCGATCTCGCCTTGTACGTCTGCCTGCTGGGCGGCGTGGTCTATCTCTCCTCCGGATTGCTGTCATGAAAAACACTGTCTCGTTCGTTCGCCGTTTCGCCGTCACCACGCTGGCGGTCGTCGCCGCGCTCGCCGTCGGCCGCTATCTGTGGGTCTATTACATGGACGCGCCATGGACCCGCGACGGCCGGGTGCGCGCCGACGTCGTCACCGTGGCGCCGGATGTCTCCGGCTTCGTCACCGAAATTCTGGTGAAGGACAATCAGAAGGTGAAACGCGGCGACGTGATCTTCCGGATCGACCGCGCACGCTTCGCGCTGGCGCTGCAGCAGGCCGAGGCCGTGGTCGCCGGCCGTCACGCCATGCTCGACCAGGCCGACGCCGACCTGAAGCGCTATCGCGAGCTCACCGCCAACGTGGTCTCGCAGCAGAAGCTGGAGCAGGTGGTGGCGACGCAGCTGCAGGCCAAGGCATCCTACGATCAGGGCATCGCCGACCGGGCCGTGGCACAGCTCAATCTCGATCGCAGCGAAGTGCATGCGCCGGTCAATGGCAGCATTTCGAACATGGACCTGCGGCCAGGCACCTATGTCTCGGCGGGCAAGGGCATCATGGCGCTGGTCGATACCGACAGCCTGCATGTGGACGGCTATTTCGAGGAGACGAAGCTGCCGCGAATCCGCGTCGGCGATGCCGTCTCGGTTCACCTGATGGGCGATTCCGCCAAACTCACCGGCCACGTCGAGAGTATCGCCGCCGGGATCGAGGACCGCGACCGCGCCGAAGGCAGCAACCTGCTCGCCAACGTGACGCCGACCTTCAGCTGGGTCCGCCTCGCCCAGCGCGTGCCGGTGCGCATCGCGCTCGACAATATCCCCGCCGGCGCGACGCTGGTGGCAGGACGCACCGCGACGGTGGAGATTCTGCCAGGCGATGGCACGAGCGTGGCGAAGCTGTTCTGAGGCGGATCGAGCCCCGCGATCAGTTCGATGCCGGCGCGGCGGTCGTAAAGCTGCGATCCACCGCCTTGCTGACATCGACCTGCTTCGGCAGGATTCCGTAGCGCGTGGCGCGGTCGGACGCTTCCTGGAATTCCTTGATCACGCCGTCATCAATGGCGATCGGCCGGTTGTCCTGCGCCTTGTAGGCGCGGGCCAGCACGTCCTCCGGCAGCTTGGTCAGCTCCGCGGTGTTCCTGGCATACTCATCGATGTGATCGCGCGCCCACAGCCGCGCCTTGTTGAGCAGTTGCAGCAGGTCCGCGATCGCTTCGCGCTTGGTGGCGATGGCCTGGTCCGAGGCGATGATGAAGGTGAGCGTCGGCGTCAGGCCTTTGCCGTCGGCGACGACGCGGGCGTTGTCCTTCAGCACCGCATAGGACACGTAGGGCTCCCACACCGCCCAGCCGTCGATCGAGCCGGCGACCAGAGCGATCTTGGCATCGACCGGGCCGAGCGCAGCGAAGGTCGCGTCAGTCGTTTTGTAGCCCGCCTTCTCCAGCGTGGCGTCGATCAGGAACTGGCCCCAGCCGCCGCGGGTGCCGGCGAGGCGCTTGCCCTTCAGGTCGGCCGCGGCCTTGATCGGGGAATCGTTGCGCACCAGGATCGCCTGCGTATCGGCATTGGCGCGGATGCCGCCGATCGCCTTGATCGGCGAGCCCGCCGCATAGATCGAGAGAAAGGCGAGGTCGCCGGTGTGGCCGACGTCGAGCGCGCCGGCATTCAGAGCTTCGAGGATCGGTGCGGCCGCGGGAAATTCCGACCACTGGATCTTGTAGGGCAGGTCCTTGGCAAAGCCGGAAATCTCCAGCAGCGACCGGTTGCCGCCCTTCTGGTCGCCGACGCGCAGCGTCACGGGATCGGCGGCGAAGGCTGCCGTTGCGAGCGCGGCGCTGAAGGTAGCGGCGAGCAGCGTTGACGCAAAACGGCGCAGGCTTTCACGCGGGGCGAGGCGAAGGGTGGTGGTCATGGATATTCTCTCTGCTGCGACTTGCAATTTCGCACGCGTTGGCACGCTGCGATGGGTCACATCAAAGCTACGAACAAAGCCCCGCCAGTCAATGAAATGGCTGACTGAATAACCATCCGGGCGAACAACGAACGTGTCGCCGTTGTCGTCCGCGTGGAAGTTTTGCGTTTTCTGTAGCCCGGATGGAGCGAAGCGCAATCCGGGACAGCCCAGTCGCGGCGTGCGAATCCCGGATTTCGCTTCGCTCCATCCGGGCTACGGCTACGGTGCCTACTCCACCTTGCCGATCTTCTTCACCGCGGCGATCAGGCGGGCGCTGTCGGCTTCGACGAATTTGGCGAACGCCGGCGCGTCGAGATAGGCAAGCGGGCTGCCAGCGGTCTCGAATGTCCTCGTCACTTCCGGCGCGGTCACCGCCTGCGCCATCGCCTCGCGCAAGCGCGTCATGATCGGCGCGGGCAGGGCGGATGGCGCGAACAGCCCGGCCCAGATGTAGAACTCGACATCCTTGTAGCCGAGTTCCTTGAAGGTCGGCAGGTCGGGAAAGCTCGGCACCCGCTGCGCGCCCCAGTTCGCCAGCACCCGCATCTTGCCGTCGTCGACCTGCTGCTTCAGCGTGCCCGGCGCCGAGGCCAGCGCCTGCACCGTGCCTGATAGCAGCGCGGTCAGCGCAGGACCGGCGCCGCGGAACGGCACGTGCAGCAGCTTGATACCCGCGCTGGAGGCGAACATCTCCATCGCCACATGCAGTGTGCCGTAGGGACCGGATGAGCCATAAGGTATTTCACCCGGCCGCTTCTTGGCGTCATCGACAAAATCCTGCAGCGTTTTCCAGGGTGCGGAGGCCGGTACCGCGAGCAGCGTGGGATCGGCGAGCACGCGCGCAATCGGGGCGAATTGCGAGACCTCGTAGGACACCGGGCGATCGAACAGCCGGTCGGCCTCCGGCAGCACCGCCAGCGACGACAGCGTCATCAGCAGCGTGTAGCCATCCGGCTCAGCGCGCGCCGCCTGTCCGTTGCCGACCGAGCCGCCACCACCGCCGGCGCGGTTGTCGACGATGACAGGCTTGCCGAGGATCCGTTCCAGCGCCAGCGCCACCGGCCGCGCTGCAAGGTCGGCCTGGCCGCCGGCCGGGAACGGCACGATCATGGTGATGTTGCGCGTTGGCCATGCCGCTTGGGCGCGTGCCTGAGATGTCAGTGTCTGCAACGCACTCTGCGTCAGCGGCAGCGCCGCCACGGCTTTCAAGATATCACGACGATTCATCAGCCACGTCCCCCCACGTTTTGTTTTTATGAATGCAGCCTAGAGTGTCGCGTCTCGATCAGGAACAGCGTATCTGTCTTTCCATTGAAGAAATCAGTGCGCGTGCGGCATCAGTCGCGCTCGCATTAGCTGGTCTGCTGAATTTATTCCGATGGTATTGGGTTCGGTTCTGGAGCACTCTTTCGCCCCAGAATAGCCGCGGCCGTCGGCCAGGCTCCCATTCCGGAATAGCCTGTTCCTTAGCGTCCAGGACCGTTCATTGTTGCCCGCGCCGTCCTGGCGACGGGCGGCCCGGCTGCAAGGGCGGGTCTACTAATACTAATATTATAGGTGCGCCCGGGCATTCGGGCCGGGGGTCAAGCTCATCGTGGCGTCTGTACTTCAGCTGATCTCGTCATTGACTGTTGGCGGTTCCGAGCGGCTGCTCATTAATTTCGCAGCGAGCT
>JAQGKA010000190.1 GCA_028290355.1 Tardiphaga sp.
CCGACGACAAGGCGATCTACAGCTACATGCCGGAGATCGTGAAATTCTATCTCGGCGAAGAACCGATCCTGAAGAACGTGCCAACCTGGCGCTGCCGCGAGCCGAAGGACCTGGCCTATGTGCTGGACAACCTCGCCGACCTCGTCGTCAAGGAAGTCCACGGCTCCGGCGGCTACGGCATGCTGATCGGCCCGGCCGCCACCAAGGCGACCATCGAGGCGTTCCGCGACAAGCTGAAGCGCGAGCCGGAAGGTTTTATCGCGCAGCCCACCCTGGCGCTGTCGACCTGCCCGACCTGCACGGAATCCGGTCTCGCGCCGCGCCACGTCGATCTCAGGCCGTTCGTGCTGACCGGCCGCGAGAACGTCACCATCGTGCCGGGCGGCCTCACCCGCGTGGCGCTGAAGGAAGGCTCCCTGGTGGTCAATTCCAGCCAGGGCGGCGGGACGAAGGATACGTGGATTTTGGATGAGTGACGTCGATGCCAAACCGTGTGTACCGCTCTCTCGTCATTCCGGGGCGCGGCCGGCTCTTGCCGGACGCGAACCCGGAATCCCGATATGTGAATCTCATCTCGAGATTCCGGGTTCGTGCGCGCTGCCGCGCGCACGCCCCGGAATGACGACCATCAGGTAACCTTCATGCTCTCGCGCACCGCAGAAAATCTCTACTGGCTTGCCCGCTATGTCGAACGCGCCGAATATCTCGCGCGCACCATCGAAGCGACGTTGCGCGTCACCGCGCTGCCCAACACTTATATCGGCCAGACCAACGAATGGGACTCGGCGCTGCTGACCGCCGGCGTCAGCGCCGCGTTCTACGAAATCTACGAGGAAGCCGACGAGAAGAACGTCGTCGAATACCTGTCCTTCTCGACCTCCAATCCCTCCTCGATCCGCAACTGCATCGAGAACGCCCGGCTGAACTCGCGCTCGGTGCGCACCGCGCTGACCGGCGAGATGTGGGACACCATCAATGGTGCCTGGATCGAGCTGCAGGAAGTCTGGAGCGGTGGCGCCAAGACTCGCGAGCAGCTCGCGCGCTTCCTGCGCTTCGTGCAGGAGACCTCGCTGCGCTTCGACGGCTCGGCCTACCGCACCATGCTGCGCAACGACGCCTACTGGTTCTCGCGGCTGGGGCTTCATCTCGAGCGCGCCGACAACACCGCGCGGATTCTCGACGTCAAATATCACCTGCTGCTGCCCGAGGACGAGCATGTCGGCGGGCCGCTGGATTACTACCAGTGGACCTCGATCCTGCGCTCGGTGTCGGCGCTGACGGCCTATCACTGGGTCTATCGCGAGACGCTGAAACCGTGGCTGATCGCCGACCTGTTGATCCTCAACGACACGCTGCCGCGCTCGCTGGCCAGCTGCTATGGCAACCTGGTCCGCAACCTCGACCAGATCGGCGTCTCCTACGGCCGCCAGGGCGCCGCCCAGCGCCACGCCCGCGGCGTCCGCAACCGCCTTGAACACAGCAATATGGACGATATCTTCCAGCACGGCCTGCATGAATTCATCCAGGAATTCATTGCGGATAACAGCCGGCTCGGCGAAATCATCGCCAAACAGTACCTGATTTGAGCTAGCGTCCGGCTCACCCCACGGATTCGGACATTCGCGCCATGCGCCTGCGTATCGCCCATTCGACCACCTATCGCTATGAACCGCCGGCCTCCGGCGTGATCCAGATCCTGCGCATGACGCCGGGCAGCCATGACGGCCAGTATGTCGCTGAGTGGCAGATCGACGTCTCCACCGATTCGCGCCTCGACCTGCACGAGGACGCGTTCGGCAATGTCACCCATGTGCTGACCCACGGGCCGATCTCCGACCTCACCATCAATGTCGAAGGCCTGATCGAGACCCAGGATACCGGCGGCGTCCTGAAAGGCACCGACGAACGGTTTCCACCGAGCTTCTTCCTGCGCCAGACCCCGCTCACCGAAGCCAATCCGGCGATGGTGGCGTTCGCCCGCGACCTCAGTCCGAGTGCCGAGACCGACGTGCTCGGCTATCTCCATGCGCTGATGATGCAGATCAACGAGCACATGACCTTCGACGGCGACCCTACCAATACCGGCACCTCGGCGATCGAGGCCTTCACCGGCAAGCGCGGCGTCTGCCAGGATTACGCGCATATCTTCATCGCCTGCGCCCGCGCCGGCGGCGTGCCCAGCCGTTTCGTCGCCGGGCACTTCCTGCGCGCCGACGGCATGGTCCACCAGCAGGCCGGCCACGCCTGGGCGGAAGCCTATGTGCCGGATCTCGGCTGGGTCGGCTTCGATCCGGCGAATGCGATCTGCACCACCGACGCCCACGCCCGCGTCGCCATCGGCCTCGATTACCTCGGCGCCGCGCCGGTCCGCGGCACCCGCTATGGCGGCGGCATGGAAACCCTGACGGTGGCGGTCAAGGTCGACCAGGCCGGCCGGCAGGGGCAGTCGCAATCGCAGTCCTGAAACGCCCGTGCCGAGGTTGCCCGGCTGGGGCCTACCGCGTAAGACGCTTCCCTCTATCGGGGACTGTTGATGACCTATTGTTGCGGAATTCTGGTGCGGGACGGCCTGGTCATGATCGCGGACACGCGAACCAATGCCGGGCTCGACAACGTCTCGACCTTCCGCAAGCTGCACATCTTCAACCAGCCCGGCGACCGCATCATGGCGGTGGCCTCCGCCGGCAATCTGGCCATCAGCCAGTCGGTGCTGTCGACGCTGAGCGAGGGTTTTGAGAACCCCACCACGGGCGAGCGCGAGACACTGCTGAACGCGCCCACCATGTTCCAGGCGGCGCAGCGGATCGGCCGCGCCATCCGCCACGTCAACGCCACCGAAGGCGAAGCGCTGGAATCCGAGGACATCAATTTCAACGTCTCGTTCCTGTTCGGCGGCCAGATCAAGGGCGCCAGGATGCGGCTGTTCATGATCTACCCGGCCGGCAATTTCATCGAATGCACCACCGACACGCCGTACCTGCAGATCGGCGAGCACAAATACGGCAAGCCGGTGCTCGACCGCGCCATCCACTACGACGTCGAACTCTATGAGGCGCTAAAGACCGGTCTGATCTCGATGGATTCGACGATGCGTTCCAACATCGGCGTCGGCCTGCCGATCGACGTGCTCGTCGTCCGCACCGATGTCTGCGATGCCGACCTCAACCACCGCATCGAGGCCGGCGAGCCCTACTTCCATGACCTGCGCTCGCGCTGGTCGGCAGCTTTGCGCGCGGCGCACCAGAACATCCCGCGGCCGCCTTACAAGAAAGAAAACTAGTTCGCTTCAACCACCAAAAACACTCAGGGAAGAAACAACATGACCACTACCAAGATCGCCATCGTTACCGGCGCCGGCACCGGCGTGGGCCGCGCCGCATCGCTGGCACTGATGAAGGCCGGCTTCACCGTCGTGCTGGCCGGGCGCCGGATCGAGATGCTGCAGGAAACCCAGAAGCTCGGCGAAGCCTTCGGCAACAGCCTGCCCGTTTCCGCCGACATGGCCGATCCCGCCTCGATCGCCGCGCTGTTTGCAAAAACCGTGGAAAGCTTCGGCCGGCTCGACGTGCTGTTCAACAATGCCGGCATGGGCGCGCCGCCGGTGCCGTTCGAGGACCTCGGCCTCGCGCAGTGGCAGGCGGTGGTCAACACCAACCTGACCGCGCCGTTCCTGTGCACCCAGCACGCGTTCCGGATCATGAAGGACCAGACCCCGCGCGGCGGCCGCATCATCAACAACGGCTCGATCTCCGCGCATGCGCCGCGGCCGTTCTCCGCCGCCTATACCTCCACCAAGCACGCCATCACCGGCCTCACCAAGGCCAGCAACCTCGACGGCCGCGCCTATGACATCGCGGTCGGCCAGGTCGATATCGGCAATGCCGCGACCCCGATGACCGACCGCATGGTGAACGGTCCCGGCGTGCTGCAGCCAGACGGCACGTCGAAGCAGGAGCCGCGCATGGACGCCACAGCCGTCGGCGACGCCGTCGCCTACATGGCCGGCCTGCCGCTCGACGCCAACGTGCTGTTCATGACGGTGATGGCGACGAAGATGCCGTTCGTCGGGCGAGGCTGACGCGCGAAGCCTCATTGCAGGCGCAACGAAGCAATCCAGAAGCCGCACGTCGGGCTGGATTGCTTCGTCGCAAGGGCTCCTCGCAATGACGAGCGGCATTGCGATTGCATGACGAACTTCGCCACGGCATCATCGCCGCGGCCTTGGGGGATTCATGCTTCAACTGCAATCGGCGTTTGGCGTCTTGGCGCTGCTCGGCATCGCCTGGGCGCTGGGCGAAAACCGCAGCAAGGTGTCGCTGCGGCAGGCCGCGGTCGGCCTTTTCGTTACAACCCTCACCGCCGTCATCCTGCTCAAACTGCCCGTCGTCGCGCATGCGTTCGGCGCCATCAATGACGTGGTCGGCGTGATCGCTGCAGCGTCGCGCGCCGGCACTTCCTTCGTGTTCGGCTATCGCGGCGGCGGCGCGCTGCCGTTCGATCTCAAGGCGCCTGGCGCCGATTTCATCCTCGCTTTGCAGGCGCTGCCGATCGTGCTGGTGATGAGCGTGCTGACCACGCTGCTGTTCTACTGGCGGATCCTGCCGCCCGTCGTGCGCGGCATGGCGTGGTTGCTGGAGCGCACGCTCGGCGTCGGCGGCGCGGTCGGGCTCTCCACCGCCGCCAATATCTTTCTCGGCATGGTGGAAGCGCCTTTGTTCGTCCGGCCCTATCTCGCGCAACTCACCCGCAGCGAATTGTTCCTGGTGATGACCGGCGGCATGGCGGGGATCGCCGGCACCGTGCTGGTGCTCTACGCGACGCTGCTGTCGCCCTTGATCCCCGACGCGTCAGCGCATTTTGTCATCGCCTCGGTGCTGGGAGCGCCCGCCGCGATCCTGGTGAGTCTCATCATGGTGCCGGAGACCGACACGCGGCGCACCGGCGGCGC
Organism: Tardiphaga sp.; assembly: GCA_028290355.1. Classification (GTDB taxonomy): domain Bacteria; phylum Pseudomonadota; class Alphaproteobacteria; order Rhizobiales; family Xanthobacteraceae; genus Tardiphaga. Next base: position 4,949 of record JAQGKA010000190.1, read on the forward strand.
GCTCGCCGATCCGGATGCGCATGCCACGAGCACCATGGATGCCATCGTCAAGGGCACCGTGGCCGGCGTAGAACTGCTGATCAACATCATTGCGCTGCTGCTGGTGCTGGTGGCGCTGGTGTATCTCGTCAACGCCGTGCTCGGGCTGTTGCCAGATGTCGGCGGCGCCGCGATTTCGCTGCAGCGGATGCTCGGCTATCTGATGGCGCCCATATGCTGGCTGATGGGACTGCCGTGGGACCAGGCGATGTCAGCGGGATCACTGATGGGCATCAAAACCGTGCTCAACGAGTTGATCGCCTATCTGCAATTCGCCAGGCTCGGCGACGCGCTGGATCCGCGCTCGAAGCTGATCATGCTCTACGCGTTGTGCGGCTTCGCCAATTTCGCCAGCCTGGGCATCATGATCGGCGGCCTCGGCACCATGGCGCCGGCGCGCCGCGATGAAATCAACGCGCTGGGTTTGAAATCGATCGTCTCGGGGACGCTGACCACCTGCCTGATGGGCGCGATCGTGGGGGTGCTCACCCCTTGACTTCAACCGTCCGAAACTCCGCCGGCAGGATCACTTCCAGCAATTCGCAATTATCGGAGTAGTCGCGGATCAGGTGCTTGATACGTGGCGGCTGGGTCCACGAGCTGCCCTGCTTCATCAGCGTCTCGCCCTCGCCCTCCATATAGGTCTTCACCCAGCCATTCAGCACGTAGACCATCTGGAATTCGGCATCGTGGTAATGCAGCTTTGAGACTTCGGCGGGATTGCACGGCCCGATCAGCCGGATCACATGGGCCTGGGCCAGGCCGTGGGTGGCGGCGGCAATGCCGAGATCGCGGTACTTTGCATAAGCGCGGAGGCCGTCCGCTGCAAAATCCTCCTCGCGATAATGGCTGATGGCGACGCGCTGCTTGCGGCGGGTCGGCTTCGCCACGGCGGTTGCTTTGGCTGGCTTCGCGACAACCCGCGCTACCGGTTTTTTCTTCGCGGCGGTTTTCACCGCGACCTTGGATGTCCGCTGCTTCGCCATGCCGTGCTTCCCATTCGACAGCGCGGCGCCGAATGGGGCGCGCGCAAGCGGGGCAAGCTAGCCGTAGTTCATCACAGCGGCAATTCGTCCGGCGCGTTGAGCGATCCGGCCTAGTGCAACCGGAATACCCCATCGACGGCACGCAGTTCGGCCGGCTTGATCAGCTTGGAATGCGCGACGGTGACGGAGAACAGCGGGCCATCCAGTGAGCTCTGCCAGAATTCCAGAAAGTCCTTCAGCGCCGGGAATTTCGGAAACAGGTCGTAGTTCTGCCAGACGTAGGTTTGCAGCAGTGAGGGGTGATCGGGCATCCGGTACAGGATTTGCGCCGTCGTCAGTCCGTAGCCCAGCACCTGCTTCCTGAAGTCGTCGGAAACTGCACTTCTCGAGACCATGTCAACCTCCATGGATAGAGCGCATTCGGCAACAGTGGCTTCCGGTTTGATGTCGAATTCGCTTTTCGCTCCTGTGACCGCGCCATCTGCCGCGAACCGGCTTCCACTTCGCCATGACGACGCGATGCATGAATTGTGACGCAAGCAACTGCCTCATCACAAGCTTAAAAGTTTAATAATGTATTGAAAGATTGAGTGTTAGCAGCAGCTTACCGCAAGTGCTAATGCACCGGGCCAGCAAAACTAACGACTCTTAACCAGTTTTGGCAGCTGTCATATTTGAGTGCCAAAAATTCTGCTAGAAGGCCTTGCTCGGGCGAGCCGTTCGGCTTATGTCCAGACCGGTTGTGCTAGCACTCGCTAGTCGCGACTGCTAATTTCAAAAATATCGAACATCTTCAGAAACTTAGGAGGACTGCATGAAATTCCGTCCGCTTCACGATCGCGTTGTGGTCAAGCGTATCGACGCCGAAGAGAAGTCCGCTGGCGGCATCATCATCCCGGATAGCGCCAAAGAGAAGCCCTCGCAGGGCGAGATCGTCTCCGTCGGCCCGGGCGGCCGTGACGAAGCCGGCAAGCTGATCCCGA
>JAQGKA010000679.1 GCA_028290355.1 Tardiphaga sp.
GCGTCGAGCGAGCGCGCGACGATGCTGCCGCCCGTCGTCTCGATCTCCGTCACCAGCGGCGCCAGCTTGTCGCCGTTGCGGCGGCCGGCAAACACCGTAAAACCTTCGGATGCGAACTTCTTCGCGATCTCGGCGCCGATGAAGTCGCCGGCACCGATCACGGCGACCGTGGCGTTGCGTTTTTGCATGGGATGCCTCCGTTATCTGCCGGCGCCCGAAATCAACTCCTCGATCTCGCGCAGCTGCTCCTTGCCGTAAAACATCTCGTCGCCGACATAGAAGGTCGGCGAGCCGAATGCGCCGCGCTCGACGGCGTATTGCGTGTTTGCCACCAGCCTGGCCTTGACCTCGGGCTCCTGTGCGCGCGTCAGCAGCTTTGCGCCGTCGAGGCCCGAAGCGTTCAAGGCCGCGATGGCGACTTCGGGGTCGTCCATCTTCTTCGGCTCGACCCACATGTGATGAAACGCCGCCTCCACGTATCTTTCGAACACGCCTTCGAGCTGCGCGGCAATGGCGGCACGCATCAGGTTCAGTGTGTTGACCGGAAAGAACGGATTCATGACGAAAGGCTTGACCTTGAAGCGCTTGATGAAGCGCTCGGTCTCGATGGCGTGGAATTCGCGCTTGTTCTTGACGCCGGCCAGCGTTTCCGCCGGCGACCTGTTGTTGGTGGCCTTGAAGATGCCGCCGAGCAGCACCGGCAGGTATTCGAATTTCGCGCCGGTGCGCGCTTCGATCGCCGGGATCGCCTCATGGCTGAGAAAGGCGTTGGGGCTGCCGAAATCGAACAGGAACTGCGGGGATGTCCGGGTCAAAAAGTGCCTCCCTGATGTCTTTGCAGCATTGTGGCTCAGCGCTTCAAGCGCGTCCACTGCCTTTATGACGACCGTAATACTCTGATGCAAATGCCCGCCGGTCAAATCAGGCGTTGCACCGTACGCTTGCGCCAGACCAGCATGTAATAGCTCATCTGCAGAATGAACATGGCGCAGAATGTAATCGGGTAGGCGGCCCAGACACCATCGAGGCCGATGACGCGGCCGAGGATGATGGCCGAAGGCACCTCGATGGCGACGATTGCGAAAATCAAAATGGCTAAGGGTGCGAACACCGTCCCGCTGGCTCGCATCATCCCGGAGAACGTCGTGGCCATGCCGAACAGCACCGAGCTCCACAGCACGATGTGGAGCAATCGCTGTGCGAGATCGAGCACGGCGGGATCGACAATGAAAAAGCCCATGAGGACGCGCGAAAACAGATAGGCCAGCGCCACCAAACCGCCGGTCAGGACGAGGTTCATCAGCAATCCGGTGCGGACGATGGCGCCGAGCCGATCGGCCTTGCCGGCGCCGATGGCCTGTGCGCCGAAGATCGAAACCGTGATCGAGATCGATATGGCCGGAAACTGGACGTAGCTGAGAATCTGATTGACCGCGCCGTAGGCCGCCGTGGCATTGGAGCCGAAGCCGTTGACGAGGCCGAGCAGCACCAGCTCTGCCAGCGACATGACGACCATGCCGAGTGCGGCCGGAATGCCGATTCGCAGTACCTTGCGCAGCAGCTCGCCGTTCAGCCGAATGCTGCGCAAGAATTCCGCGTCCGGCGCGAGTGGATGATTGCTGCGGCGAAGATACACCGCGAGCCCGAGTAGCGTGACCACCGAGGATACGGCCGACGCGCAGGCTACGCTGGCGACGCCGAGTTGCGGCAGGCCAAGCCAGCCGCGGATCAGCGCCGGTGTCACCACCAGGCCGACGATGGTGGACAGGGCGAGCGCCCACAACGGGGTCACGGTGTCGCCTACGCCGCGCATCATCGATGTCATCAGAATGAAAATGAAGGTGGCCGGCATCGCCAGCATCATGATGCGGGCATAGGCGCTGGCCTGGTCGAGAATATCGGGCGGCGTCGCCAGCGCGACCATCAATTGCCGGCTGAACAGACCGCCGAACACGGCGATGATTGCCGCGAGAAAAAGGGCGACCGCGAGCGTCGTGCCGGCAACGGCCTTCATCTTGTGGTGCTCGCCCGCGCCCCAGGCCTGGCCGATCAGCACCGACGCGCCCGCCCCCAGCCCGACGACGAAGGAGATGAAGAAGAACATCACCGGGAAGAACACCGATGCCGCGGCGAGCGCATCGACGCCGATCATCTGGCCGACATAGATGCTGTTGATGGTGCCGAACAGCGACTGCAGGATGTTGCTCAACATCATCGGCGCGAGGAAGGCGAGAAATGTCTGCCACAAGGGCTTGGAACTGGGCACGCGAAATTCTTTCAAGGTGAAGCAGATGATGTCGCCGCGGCGGCGCGAACATTTGCGCGCCGTTGAGCTACAGGATTCGAATGCGTCGGTCAGCCGGAGGGCTGCTCGGCGTGGTCGCTGAAGGCGAGCTTGACGATGTGATTGCGGATGTCTTCGGGCCATGTCGCGATCAGGCCGACGAAACGCCGCCGGTCATCTGCGAATAGCGCACGCGAGGCTTCCTCGAAACCTGGCCTGTCGCCTGATATCGCCGACATGAAATGATAGGCGGCGTCCCGCGCCGCACGGGCGCGATCCTTGTCGCCGCTTGCGCGACGGGCATCTTCGACCAGTTTTCGAAGCGCGACCGAGGCGCCGCCGGGCCGCGCATTGAGCCATTCCCAGTGCCGCGGCAGCAGCGTCACCTCGCGCGCGACGACGCCGAGTTTCGGCCGTCCGCGTCCGCGCGGTTCGGGCGCGGCCGATTCCTCCGTGGTGGCGGAGCCCGGCGGTTGCGGCAGCCGCGCGATCACATCCCGGTGGGTGCCGCGGAGATCGAGATCGATCGGCCGCCCCGTCGCATCGTCGAAGATGATAATCGGCTCGGGGATGTCACTTCCGGACGCTATTTTGACAGCGAGCGCGACCTCGGCGAGCGGTCCAGACGCCAGCAGCCGATCGGCGGCGAATGCGGTAAAGGAATGTGAGGCCGTCTGATTCATCGCGAAAACCTGAAAGCTGTATACGAAAGGTAGCGCTAATTATACCCGGGTAAATTATGATGTCAATATTACCCGGGCGATAATATCGAGAAAATTCCGTTCCCCGCCGACCTCGAAGGAAAATCGATGCTCACCGTTCATCACCTCAATAATTCACGGTCGCAGCGGGTGCTGTGGCTGCTCGAAGAGCTCGGCGTGCCCTACGAGATCGTGCGCTACAACAGGCAGCCCAACATGCTGGCGCCGCCGGAGTTGCGCGCGATTCATCCGCTCGGCAAATCGCCTGTGATCACCGACAACGGCAACACCATCGCGGAATCCGGCGCGATCATCGAATACATCGTCGATACCTACGGCGCGGGCCGGCTGATCCCACAGCCAGGGACGCCGGAGCGGCTGCGCTTCACCTACTGGCTGCATTACGCCGAAGGTTCGGCGATGCCGCCGCTGCTGCTGAAGCTGATCTTCCTGATGCTGCCGAAGCGCGCGCCATGGCTGATGAAGCCGCTGGTCAATGCGATCTCGACCAAGGCACTCGGCACCATGGTCAATCCGCAGCTGAAACAGCACATGGCGTTCTGGGAAGGCGAGCTGGGCAAGAGCGAATGGTTCGCCGGCAACGATTTTACCGCCGCCGATATCCAGATGAGCTTTCCGCTCGAAGCCGCGTCAGCCCGCGCGGGCCTCGAGCCGGGCCATCCCAAGGCGATGGCGTTTCTCGCGCGCATCCACGCCCGCCCCGCTTATCAGCGTGCGCTGGAAAAGGGCGGGCCCTACAGCGTTGGGCGCTAGACCGCTGGAAAGCCAGACAGCGGCTGCGGATTGTCGGTGAGGATGCGATTACGCAGCGCTTCATCCGGTGCGTTGGACTAAACGCCGACCCTCACCGCCACTGTTCGCTAGGCCCCGACGGCGACACGTCGCCTGCGGTACTCGATCACTGGCAAGCCACCCCAGCCCCAGTTCTCCGTTTCAACTTCCTCGATGACGACGAAGGTCGCTTCGAGAGGCTTGTGGAGTACGTCGAGCAGCAGCTGGCTGACGCCGGCGATGAGGGCAGCCTTTTCTTCCGGCGTGACGGAGTCGCGGCCGGGACCGGACCCTTCCCGCGTGACCTGGATGGTGACGATCGGCATGGAGACCTCCTTTAGTGACCGGCGCTCTGGCCGCCGTCGACATGGAGGATTTCTCCCGTCACGAAGCCGGCGGATTCGAGATAGAGGATCGCGTCCACGATGTCGCGGATTTCGCCCATGCGCTTGACCGGGTGGAGTCCGGCGAGGAACTCGTAGGTCTCTGGAGTGTGCATCGGGGTCTTGATGACGCCGGGCGAAACGGCGTTTACCCGGATGCCCTTCGTGGCGTATTCGATGGCGAGCGCCTTGGTGGCCGAATTGATGCCGCCCTTGGTGAGATTGGCCAGCACCGTCGGCACGCCGGAGATCGGGTGATCGGTCAGGCTGGTGGTGATGCTGACGATGTGACCGGAACCCTGCTTCAGCATCTCGGCCGCGACGCGCTGCGTGATGTGGAAGAAGCCGGCGAGGTTTGTCGCGATCTTCGATGTGAAGTCCTCGACCGTGTAGTCCGTGAACGGCTTGGCGATAAAGATGCCGGCGTTGTTGACGAGCGTATCGATCCGCCCGAAGCGTGAAAGGGCTTCCTTGACGATGCGCTCGGCTGTCGCGGGATCGCCAATGTCGCCGGCGACAGCAAGAATATCGTGATCGCCGCTCTGCTTGATCGAACGAGACGTTGCAACGACCCGGTAGTTGCGGTCGCGGTAAGCTTTGACCAGACTGGCACCGATACCCTGCGACGCACCGGTGATGATGGCTACTTTCTGCTCGTTACTCATGATTTGCCTCAATGATGTCTCCCGGCGAACGGTATTGCCGCCGGCAGCCTTTAGGAAGGCTGATCAGTCATCATTCTCGGGCACTTCACGAGGCCGGTGAATAACCGCTGTGCGGCAGTCACCCTTCCCTCGTTCGGAAGAATGTCGCTTTGATCAGGGCTTCAGGGCTTCGGCTTCCGCCGAGAGCCTCGCAAACTCCGCTCGCAAGCGCGGCGCCGCAAAGTCGAGGAAAGCGCGGACCTTCGGGACCGAAGTCCGGCCTTGCGGGGTGATCAGGTGAACCGGCAGGGGCAGCGGTTCGGCATTGCGGAGCACGATCTTCAGCGAGCCATCCTGCACGCGTTCAGCCACGTGGTAGGTATAAAGACGCGTCACGCCATGGCCGTCCACCGCCGACGCGAGCGCGGCGCGAACGCTGTTGACCACAAGCCGGGGCTTGAAGTGGACCGACCGCGCGATCGAGCTGCCCGCTGCCGGCGGAAATACCCAAGCGTCGTGCCCGAAGTGCGTGGTGGTGACGATGCGGTGTTTGGTTAGATCGGCAGGCTCGTCGATGCGGGGATGCTCGGCGAGGTAGCGCGGCGACGCGACGATCACCCGCTTCACGTCGCCCCCGACCCGGACGGCAACCATCGAGGAGTCGGGAAGTTCGGCGACGCGAAGCGCCACATCGATTCCTTCATCGACGAGATTTGAGTAGCGGTCGAGCAATATGAGGTTTACCGAAACCGCCGGGTAAGCGTCGAGATAAGCGTCAATGATCGGGCCCAGAATTTCTTCGCCGCTGATCGGCGGTGCGGTCACGGTAAGTGTCCCTCGCGGAGCGGTACGCTCACCCGCGGCGCTCATGTCCGCCTCTTCGAGATCGATCAGGATGCGACGACACGCCGAAGCGTAGCGCTCGCCGGCCTCGCTGAGCTTGATCGAGCGGGTGGTGCGGTGAAGGAGTTCGGCGCCGACGTGCTGCTCCAGGAAGGCAATGGCCCGGCTGACGGCGGCCGGCGATCGCGCAAGCCGACGCCCCGCCCCGGCAAGGCTGCCTTCATCCAAGGCGGCGACGAACACCCGCATCGCTTCGACGCGATCCATGTATATTCATCCAAAATGGAACATCGATCTCTTATCCTTCGGATATTCTCGTGTTTTCAGCAAGGGTGTAGACTTGGCACTCTCACATGGCCTGGACGGTTATGAGGGCAGCCACCAAGCCGTTCCTTCCGAGCAGAACCGCTGCAAAGCCAATGCGCGCTACGATACCCGGTTTGATCCGAAGGAGGCTTCTATGAAAATGAGTTTCAAGGCCGGAGAGGTCACGCTGGCCGAATGGAGGTCGATCTACCGCGGCGCTACGCCAACCCTGGACAAAGGCTGCGAAGCCCGCGTGAAAGCGAGTGCCGAGGCGGTTGCCCGCATCGTTGAAAAAGGTGATCCGGTCTACGGCATCAACACCGGCTTCGGAAAACTCGCGAGCGTTCGTATCGAGGCTGACAACATTCTCGCGCTGCAAAGAAATATCGTGTTGTCGCATTGCGCGGGCGTGGGCGATCCAGCGCCCGCGTCGATCGTCCGGCTGATGATGTGCT
>JAQGKA010000021.1 GCA_028290355.1 Tardiphaga sp.
GAGCAAAGAAACGCCGTGCATCGCAGTCTGCATCATCGATCCCCAAACCAGCCTCTGTCTCGGCTGCGGACGCACGCTTCCGGAGATCGCGCGCTGGTTCAAGCTGGAGAGCGCGGAGCGGCTGGACATCATGACGTTGCTGCCGGAGCGTATGGCCGATGCCGGCCTGGAGCCCTCGTCGAAGTGGGCACCGAAGAAGAAAGCCGCCACGTCCTGACAGGTGCGCCATGAGCCGCGTGTTGCTGCTGATCGTGCTGGTCGCCGCGACGGCGGGCGCCGCACTCGCCTATGGCGATCCCACCCAGATTGCCAAGGCCGGCACGCTGGTCTCGGACATGCTGCGCAAGGCCCCCGCAAAGCCCACGCGTGCCGTTGAAGTGGCGCGCGGCCAGACCGGCGAGTTCGGCCTGCAGGCCAGGATCAATGGCGTCAATGCACCGATGGTGATCGACACCGGCGCGACGTCGGTGGTCCTGACCTACGAGACTGCGAAAGCCGCCGGGCTGCCGCTGGAATTGCTCGACTACAATGTCGAGGTCGAAACCGCCGCCGGCCACACCAGGGCGGCGCGCCTGACGCTGGATCGCCTCGCGATCGGCAAGCTGGTGGAGCGCTCGGTGCCCGCGCTGGTGGTGCCGCGCGGCCAGATGAAGACCAACCTGCTCGGCATGAGCTTTCTGGACCGGCTGGAAAGCTGGGAAGTGCGCGCCGACCGCCTGATGCTGCGTGGTTATCCCTGACGTCGATTACGCCGCCACCGACTCCGGCGCATCGTCCTCGACCTGCGCGATGGCTTCGCGCAACACGTTGATGCCGGCGCCATGCCTGACGCCGTTCTCAGCGAGGTAGCGTCGAAATGCGCGCGCGCCGCGTACGCCGTGAAATGCACCGACGAAATGCCGCGTGATCGAGTGCAACCGCGTACCCAACGCGAGCTGCCCCTCGATGTAAGGGATCATCGCCTCGAATACGTCCTTCATTGTCGCATGCGGCGCCGGCTCGCCGAACAGTTCGGGATCGGCGGACAGCAAACGCCATGGCTCCTGGTAAGCGGCGCGGCCGAGCATCACACCATCGACATGCATGAGATGCGCCGCAGCTTCAGCGACGCCGGCAATGCCGCCATTGATGATTACAGGCACATCCGGTAGCGAGGCCTTCAGCCGATAGACGCGGTCGTAATCCAGCGGCGGAATGTTGCGGTTCTCCTTCGGCGAGAGGCCGTTGAGCCACGCCTTGCGGGCATGCACGATTAGGCCATCGGCCCCCGCCGCGATCACGGCACGCGCCAGCGTATCCAGCGCCACTTCGGGATCCTGGTCGTCAATGCCGATCCGGCATTTGACGGTGACCGGGACATTCACCGCACGCTTCATCGCCGCCACGCCTTCGGCAACGAGATCCGGCTCCGCCATCAGGCACGCGCCGAAACGGCCATCCTTCACCCGGTCCGACGGACAACCCACATTGATGTTGATTTCGTCGTAGCCGAAATCTTCGCCGATCTTCGCCGCCGCCGCGAGGTCCTTGGGATCCGAGCCACCAAGCTGCAGCGCAACAGGATGTTCGCTGGTGTCGAAACCCAGCAGGCGCTGGCGGTCGCCATGGATGATGGCGCCCGTCGTCAGCATCTCCGTATAAAGTCGCGCCCGCCGCGTCAGCAGCCGGTGGAACACCCGGCAATGCCGGTCGGTCCAGTCCATCATTGGCGCGACAGAAAAGCGTAATCCTTTGATATTGCTTACATTTAAAGTCATTTTAGCCTGTTTTGCGTGTTTTACGCTGTCCCGATTATACGTTATTTTCCTTCATTTTCGCCTGTTTTCTTGCTTCCGGTACTGCGCTGCAGTACCATTTTCGCCGTGCAGTACCGACAATGGAGCGCATAGCCATGGGAACGGTCATACCACGCAAGCTCGGCGATGGCTCAACACGATATCAGGCCCAGCTTCTCATTAAGCGCAGCGGCAAGATCGTTCACCGCGAGGGGCGGACCTTCGAGCGGAAGCAGGCAGCGTCGGCCTGGCTCGAGAAGCGCGAGACGGAACTTGCCAAGCCGGGCGCACTTGAACGACTGAAAGAACAAGATCCGCCACTCGCCATGGTCATTGACCGCTATGTGGATGAGTCGATCAAAGAGATTGGTCGGACAAAGGCCCAAGTCCTGCGAGCGATCAAGTCGTACGATATCGCCAACAAAAACTGCTCCAAAATCGGCAGCGAGGATATCGTTGCTTTCGCCAACCAGCTTGTCGCCAAGGTAACGCCGCAGACAGTGGCAAATTATCTTTCTCATCTGGGTGCAGTTTTCGCTATCGCCCGGCCCGCTTGGGGATACCCGCTCGATCAGAGCGCGATGAAGGATGCCTTCGTCGTCACCAATCGCCTCGGCGTTTCGTCGAAGAGCCGTGAGCGCGACCGAAGGCCGACCCTCGACGAACTCGACAAAGTCATGGAGCATTTCGGTGCCCGGTTAAAGCGGCGGCCCTCGTCCGTTCCCATGCAGACGATTATCGCGTTCGCGATTTTCTCAACGCGACGGCAGGAGGAAATCACTCGCATCGGTTGGATTGATCTCGATACGGAAGGAAGCCGGGTGCTGGTCCGCGACATGAAAAATCCAGGCGAGAAGATTGGAAACGACGTCTGGTGTGATCTGCCAGCCCAGGCGCTTCAAATTATCCTGTCGATGCCAAAAACCTGTGACGAGATATTTCCATTTAGCACTGACGCGATCGGAGCGGCCTTTACGCGCGCAGGACAGTTTCTGGAAATCGACGACCTTCATTTTCATGACCTGCGCCATGATGGCGTCTCTCGTCTGTTTGAAATCGGACTCAACATACCGCGCGTTGCGTCGGTATCCGGTCATCGCTCGTGGACCAGTCTGAAGCGCTACACGCACCTTCGGCAGACCGGCGATAAATATGCGGGATGGAAATGGCTTCCGGTCGTCACTGTGACAAAACACTTATCCCCCGTGGAACGACGAAAAATCGCCACCAGATCGCCCGCGGGAATCGCAACGACGGACTCGCTTCCCGGAGAATTACAAGCATTGAAATCGCGACGACGAGGGACGACGATTTCGAACAAATAATTGGCAATTCTCATCATGACCAAGACCGCTAGTTCGGAAGCTAGCATCTGGTATGCGCGCGCCGAACAAGCGGAACGAATCGCAAGCATGCTGCCACATGATACCGAGCTAGTTCTTGCTTACGGTCGGGAATGCGGCGATAGCGTTCGTGCGGCCCTCGCCCCCCATAGAATGATCCGTGATGCTTTGAACGACAGCCGGCAGCGCTCGGAGCGCCTGCAACCACCCTCCGCAACGTTGATATTATTCAAATTTTTTTGCTTCTACAAAGCCACTGTATCCCAGTTTGTGCCTCAAATTGTATCACACAATTCTGAGCCGATCGAGCATCGAAATCTGTGACGCGAATAGTATGACCGCGGCGGCGATCGCAGCGTGAATCGGCGCTCTTCAGCTGCGTGCTGACGAGCCCCCATGGCAGAATTGCGCTCGCTCTCGCTATTTTCCACCCAATCGCGGAGCCTGAGAGCGGATATCGGTCCTGCTATCCTCGTCGGCACTTGAACGGTTATCGCAGGCATATCCTGAGCAAGTGCTGGAAGAGCCCATGCTGCAAGACCGAGAGCGGTCATTTCCTTTGACCGCGGGCGTAGCCTTGCAGGACAGCGGCGAGGATCGAGAGCCCCGCTCCAAAAAGGCTCACCGCGCCCCAACCGCCTTGGTTCCAGGCGACCGTTGCACCTGCTGATCCCAGCGAGCCGCCCACGAACATTCCCGTCATGAAGATCGTGTTGAGTCGTCCGCGCGCTTCCGGATGGAGCGCAAAGACCACATGCTGGTTCGAAACCATCGCGCTCGTCACTCCAAAATCCAGGATGACGACACCGACAACCAGCCCGATCAAGCCTCCCCAGATCCCAAATATGATCCACGATGCACATGCGATCGCCGTACCAACCAAAGCCACCAACTGCGGCCCCCGACGATCTGCAAGTCGACCGGCAACTGGAGCGGCGAAGATACCAACGGCGCCCACGACACCGAAGAGACCCGCGATGTCTGCTCCAAGAGCAAAACGTGGCTCTTGGAGGTGGAGGGCAAGGATCGTCCAAAAAGCCGTGAAAGACGCAAACAGTGCGGCCTGCACGAGGGTGGCGGAACGAAGCGACGGCTCGGTTTGCCACAGGTACGCTATCGATCTCAGTGCTTTGCTGTACGGCATCGCGACGTAGGGATGGTTGCGAGGAAGCGCCATTGCCATGGCTGAACCCGCGATGACGGCCAAGGGCGAGCCCACCCAAAACATCTCACGCCATCCCGCGTGCATCGCGACGAACCCGGCCAATGTCCGGCTGAACAACAGACCGCATAGCAACCCGGACATGATCGTTCCGACGG
>JAQGKA010000161.1 GCA_028290355.1 Tardiphaga sp.
CGGCATTCGCGCCCGGGGCCTCGGCGAGGTTGATCCGGCCTCTGGCGCGCAAGGACGCACGCCACGACGATCGCGCGCCGCCTGCGTGCCATGTCGACGGACCGACGGGCAATATGCGGCGATCGCCGGATGTCACCATGACATCGATCAATGTCTGCCGACGACACGCCCGCAGGTCAGATCGCCGGGCCGGGCATCGCGGTTGCGCGCTGCGCCGCGCGGCGGCGGGCGAAGCCTGTCAGCGCCAGCATAATTAGCCCGAGAACGACCGGCGGAAACACCACCACATTGACCGCCGACCAGCCGTAACCCGCCAGCACCTGGCCCGACGAAAACGACCCCGCCGCCATCACGCCGAACACCAGGAAGTCGTTGAAGGCCTGCACCTTGTTGCGTTCCTGCGGACGATGGGTCTCGAGCACCAGCGCCGAGGCGCCGATGAAGCCAAAATTCCAGCCTATGCCGAGTACGATCAGGCCGATCCAGAAATGCATCGCGGTGATGCCGGACAGACCGATCACCGCCGCCACGGCTTCCAGTACCAGGCCCAAGGCCACGATGCGCGACGCGCCGATGAAGCCGAAATTCCAGCCGATGCCCAGCACGACAAGGCCGACCCAGAAATGCATCGAGGTGATGCCGGAGATACCGATCACCGCCGCGAGCGCCTCCAGCGCCAAGCCAATCGCGACGATCCGCGGCGCGCCGAAGCGCGCGATCAGCGATCCCGTGAAGAAGCTCGGCCCGTACATCGCTACGATGTGCCACTGGATGCCGAAATTGGAATCGCTGAGACTGAGCCCGCACATCTTCATCGCCAGCGGCGCCGAGGTCATCACCAGGTTCATCATCGAATAGGATACCACGCCGCAAATCGCGGCGGCGATGAAGCGCGGTTGCCGCGCGATCTCCAGCAACGGCCTTCCGTCGGTCATGTCCGCCGGCGCCGGCTTCGGCGCATCGACGGTGGCCAGCACCGCCATCGCGATCAAGGCCACCGCTGCCTGTGCGGCGAAACTGAAGGCGAACAGGTACGGCGGCCAGATATCCATGGTCCACTGCACCAGCTGCGGGCCGAGCACGCCGGCGAACACGCCTCCGGCCATCACCCACGACACTGCCTTCGGCCGATAGGCCGCGCTGGCACCATCGGCCGCGGCAAAGCGATAGGACTGGGCGACGGCGCCGTAGAAGCCGCCGAAGAAGGTGGCGCAGCAGAACAGCGCGAACGAACTGTTGAGAATAGCAATGGCACCGAGCACACCGCACAGGGCGCCGCTGCCGCTGCCGATGATGAAGGCGACGCGGCGGCCATAGACCCGCGAGATCGCTCCGACCGGCAGGGTGCCGCAGGCCAAGCCGACCACATAGACCGAGATCGGCACGGTGGCGAGCGAGACGCTGGGCGCCAGCGTCGAGCCGACGATCGCGCCGGTGGCGAAAATGACCGCGGAATTGGCGCCGGCCAGCGCCTGCGCTGCCGCGAGCCGCAGCACGTTAGAGCGCGCGCGTGCGTCGTCGGACAGCTCAGTGGTAACGTCGATCATCGGAAAATCCGCCCAGGATATGGCCCGGTTATCGCCGGGCCTTGTTGTTGCGGCGCGACTATGGCGGCAGCCAACCGGCCGATCAACTCACGCAAGCGCGGGCAGGCCATGCGCCTGCGTTAGCTGGCTGTTACGCGGCCAAACACAAGGATCAGGTTGTTGGCGGGCATCTCGACCGTAGCGATCAGCTTGAGACCTACGTCTTTTGCTACCTGCTCCATTTCGGCGACATCGCGCACGCCCCATTCAGGATTGCCATTCCTGAGGCTGGTGTCGAACACTGCGTTGCTGACCGCGGTGTGCTTGCCGTCCCGCTTGAAGGGGCCGTAGATGAACAGTCGCCCGGCCGGCTGGAGATATCTGGACGCTCCCGCAATCAGACCTTCGGCGACCGGCCACGGCGCGATGTGGACGACATTGGCGCAAAATACCGCCAGCAAAGGTCCGGGTCCGCTGCCGTGCCGCATTGCGGGACACCAGACGGGATCGGTGAGATCGATGCGCAACGGCGGACGAACATTGCTGCGTTGCGCATGCGCAGACCAGGCCGCGATGCTCTTCAGATGCGCCTCGTTGAGATCGCTCGGCCACCAGGTGATGTCGGGGCTGCGGCCGGCGAAATCGACCACATGCTGGCCGGTGCCGCTGCCGACTTCGACCACGTTGCCGGACTTGCCGCTCAGGAACGGCGCAAGCACGGCCCAGATCGCCTCGTGGTTGCGGTGAAACGCCGCCGCATCAAGCCGGCCGTCGGATTCGACGCGCCGGCCGTCCTTGCCGAATTCCACCACATATTCCGCCATGCCATATCCTCGCCGGATCGCGCCATCGTTCATACCGGCTTATCAGCGTTGCCGCGCGACGAAAACGCATCGCGCGCGCTGCCGATAATCGGCTATTATCGGGACGGCCATCCGAATCTTCCAGCGGACGCGACCATGGTCGCATCGGGACAAGCATGATCTTTCGGCAGTTGTTCGACAGCGTTTCAGGCACCTACAGCTATCTGCTGGCCAGCCGCGCCGGCGGCGAAGCGCTGATCCTCGATCCCGTGCTGGAGAAGGTCGATCGCTATTGCCAGCTGCTGCACGAACTCGATCTCAAACTGGTCAAGGCGGTCGATACCCATCTACATGCCGACCATGTCACCGGCCTCGCCGAACTGCGCGACCGCACCCAGTGCGTCACCATCATGGGGGAGCAGAGCAAGGCCGACGTCGTCGCGATGCGGGTAGCCGACGGCGACAAGGTGAAGATCGAGGGCATCTGCCTCGACGTGATGTACACGCCCGGCCACACCGACGATTCCTATAGTTATTTGATGGGCGACCGCGTCTTCACCGGCGACACGCTGCTGATCCGCGGCACCGGCCGCACCGATTTCCAGAACGGCAGCGCGCGGGCGCAATACGAGTCGCTGTTCGGCCGGCTCTTGAAGTTGCCGGACGAGACGATGGTTTTTCCCGCGCATGACTATAAGGGCGACACCGTCAGCACCATCGGCGAGGAGAAGCGCTACAATCCGCGCCTGCAGGTGCGCTCGGTCGACGATTACATCGAGCTGATGAACAATCTGAACCTGCCGAATCCCAAGCTGATGGATGTGGTGATGCCGGCCAACATGCATGTCGGCCTGAAGCAGGACGACCTCGCCAAGCAGGGCCTCGTCCTCACCGCACATGACGCGATGGCACGGCTCGGCGATCCCGACATCCTGCTGGTGGATCTGCGCGAGGCCGACGAGCGCGCCAAGCACGGCGTGCTGGCCGGCGCGCTGCACGCGCCCTACCCGTCGATCGGCGACAGCCTGCAGCCGGGCGGCATGCTGCGCGAAGTCGCCACGGCGACGGGCCGCCGCATCGTGTTCTTCTGCGCGTTCGGCGAACGCTCGGCAATGGCGGTCAAAGCCGCGAAGGCTGCCGGGCTCAGCAATGCCGCCCATCTCGACGGCGGCATCGATGCGTGGAAGAAAGCCGGCGGGCCGGTCGTTGCAGGCTGACATGAAAACACCACGAGCGGAAAATCCGCCGTGTGGGGGAGAGAACGCGTGATGAAGTCCGGCCAATCCGTCATGCGTATCGCCATGCTGGCATCCCTGCTGATCGTCGCCCCCTTGCAGCCCGCGGGTGCACAGACCGCCGCGCCTGTTTCCGGCGGCCCGGTCGATCCCGCCTTGATGCAGGATCTGGTGATCGCCAACCGCGTGCTGACCGACCTCAACGTGATCGACGGTTTCGGCCATGTCAGCATGCGGCATCCGACCGATCCGAACCGCTATCTGATGGGACGCTCGGTCGCGCCGGCCCTGGTCGTAGCGGACGACATCATGGAATACGATCTCGATTCCAATCCGGTCGACGCCAAAGGGCGCGCCAGCTTTCTCGAGCGCTTCATCCACGGCGAAATCTACAAGGCCCGGCCAGACATCAAGGCCATCGTCCACACCCATTCGCCCGGCGTCATTCCCTTCAGCGTCTCCAGCGTACCACTGCGGCCGGTGTTTCATCTCGGCGCGTTTCTGTCGCCCGAGGTGCCGGTGTTCGAAATCCGCGATCCCGGCGGGATGACCAATATGCTGGTGAGCAACGCGCAACTCGGCAAGGCACTGGCGGCCACGCTCGGCGACCGCAACGTCGCGCTGATGCGCGGCCATGGCAGCGTTGTTGTCGCGGCTACCATACCGATGGTGGTGTTCCGCGCGCATTACAGCAACGTCAATGCCCAGCTGCAGATGCAGGCGATGTCGCTCGGTGGTCCGGTCACCTTCATGGCGCCCGAAGAGAGCCAGAAGACGCTGGGGGTGATCGACCAGATCCACGGCCGCGCCTGGGATCTGTGGAAACGCGCCGCGCTGGAAAAGATGACGAGCAAATAATGCTTTTCGTCAGGCCTCGTGGACGCGGACCTCGATGTCGTCATAGCCCTTGAGCCGATAGACGATCACCGAGATCATCCAGCTCAGGATGAAGATCGCGATGATCAGATAGCCGAGCGCACCGAAATTCTCGTTGAGCGCCTCGATGCCGTGCCAGAAGCTGCCTGAGAGATCGAACTTCCTGCCGATCAGGCCGAGCGCCTCGACGCCGCCGATCACCAGCGCCACCATCACCGACACCAGGGTGATGGTCATGTTGTAGTACAGTTTGCGGATCGGCTTGATGAAGGCCCAGCCATAGGCCCGCACCATCAGCACCGCATCGGTGGTATCGACCAGCGACATGCCGGCGGTGAACAATGCCGGGAATACCAGGATCGACCACATCGACATGCCCTCGGCGCCCTGCGCCGCGGAAATGCCGAGCAGCGCGATTTCGGTGGCGGTGTCGAAACCCAGGCCGAACAGGATGCCGAGCGGATACATGTGCCAGCTCTTCGAGATGATGCCGAACAGCGAGCGCAGCAGGCGGCCGATGAAGCCGCGCTGCGACAGCAGCACGTTGAGATCCTCCTCGATGAAGCGCTCGCCGCGTTTCACCGCCTTGAACAGCCGGAACACCGACAGCAGGATGAAGATATTGGCCACCGCCACCGCGAGCAGGAAGAACGCCGACACGCTGGTGCCGATCAGGCCGCCGACCTCGCGAAAACCTTCGAATTTCGACTGCAGCGCCGACACCGCCAGCGCCACGAAGATCGAGGCCACTACCACCACGGTGGAATGACCGAGCGCGAAGAAGAAGCCCACCGACAGCGGCCGCTTGCCCGACTGCATCAGTTTGCGCGTCACATTGTCGATGGCAGCGATGTGGTCGGCATCGACGGCGTGGCGCAGTCCGAACGTGTAAGCGAGCAGCGCGGTGCCCAGCAGGACCGGCTGATCGCGAAACGCGAGCAGCGCCCAGAGCCAGGCCAGCAGGTTTGCCGGTATCAGGATGGCGTAGATGGCGATGGTGCGGCCGCGCAGATTGTCGGCGCCGTCGTCGAAAAGCGTGCGGATCATTGCGGTGATGCGGTCCGTGTTATCCCGCGGATTGTCTCAGGAAGGCGAGGATGGCGCAACATCGGCCAGAACGGGCGGGAAAACACCGTTTTTGCGGCCCGAAGCGCTTAACCGCAACGTCCGTTAAGTGACCATCGGGGTGCCTTTGCCCGGACGTTTCATGGTAGGACAGGCGCAGCAGTAGCCGAGCGCACGACGCACGGCCAACTTTGAGGCGATCATGGATACCGAACCCGAACCGAAGACCCCCGCCGAGATGAAAGAGATCCGGCTGAATCGCAAACTGGCGCAGGAAACCGAAGGCATCAAGACGATGGCTGACATTGCTGCGGCGGATATTGCGATTCGCAAGCGCACCGAGACGCTGCGCGCGGCGCGACTGGCCAGGGAAGCTGAAGACCTCGCCAATCCCGTCGAACCCAAGGCCAAGTCGGTCAAGAAGACGGTCAAGAAGAAGAAAACAATCTGATGGCAAAAGACGAAAGCAAAACCGCCAAGGCCGAGCGCGATGCCGCGGCCAAGGCCGTGACCGACAATATGGCCAAGCTGCGGGCGCTGCGCCTCGCCCGCGAGGCTGCAGCCCCGCCCGTCGCGGTCAAGAAGAAGGCCGCGGCGAAGCCCGGCAAGAAGTCTGCGGAAAAGACCCCGGCGCTGGCCGCCTGGCTCGCCGGTCAGCAGAGCGGCGGCCGCCGGACCTGAGACTTGCTCAGGCGGCCGGGGCTACGGTGGTCGGCGCCGGCCATTCGATCATGGTGCGGGTCTTGGTCGCGGAATCGTAGACCTGGATCTGCAGCATCTGGTAAGCATTCTTCAGCTTCATACCGGCTTCTTCCGCGGCTTCCACCGTGTCGTGATGCGACTTGAAATGGCCATCCACCACCAGCGAATAGCCCTCGGTCGGCGCCCTGTCGGCCCGAACGATCTTGCGCGCCTGCGGTTCGTCCATTTCGTTCTTCGGCTTTTTCATCGTCACTCCGGAAGGTAGGATTACGTGTAGGGTTACGTGGATTTCGCCCCCCGTTTACACGGAACAGGGGGAAA
>JAQGKA010000183.1 GCA_028290355.1 Tardiphaga sp.
CTCCCACGCTTCACAGCCAGAGATACGACGTGCAATTGATGCCAGTATCGGCATCCTTGCTTCGAAAATTGAATTGCAGCGCAACTTTAAAAATACGTCCCCAGCGACATTAAATGCCGGGAAATCCAAAAGACTTCTATTTAACGACGCGATGATGCGCGCTAATCTTTTCCAGAAAGTTAATGTAGTTATTTGATCCGGGAATTTAATGTAGTTATTTGATACCAGCATATATATGTTGCCTTCCGGACGAAGGGCTGACGTGCAGTGCGTATGCGGGGTGTGAAAACTTCTGCTGGATTGACTGTCGTCGGGTTCGTTGGTGTTGCCCGTCGTTGAATTGAATGTCGCTCACAAGAAGCAAAGACAACTACATTTCGAGAGCGGCTGAAGGTGCGCTGCCTATATTTGTGCAAAGCAACTGTGGGGTATATTGGCGCCAATGAGAGCGCCTCGGGAATCGAGTCGGTGCTTGCCTCGCTGCGGCATCGCGTGCGCCGTCACCCGGAAGTCGGCCTGATTGTTTTTTGATCGTGGCCATCGCAGGGTTGCGCTTTAGGCGTCGGTTACGCGGATTTCCCCGAGGAGCGACAGCGGATCGGCGAGAGATCGGTCGAGGCGGTCGAGTGAGCAAGATTCGCCGCGGGATAGGCCCTCCGCGCAGAGTCCCTTCTGCTGGTCGCGAGCATTCTTCAATTCCGCCAGAGGACTTTTCGGACGCCAGCCATGAGGCAGGGGTCGCGTCGCCGGAGAATCGGCCGCTTGACAATCTCGGCACCGAGAGTGTTATGTTATAACATAACAGAAACGATAGTGCTGATAACCATGCGCGTGTCCCGTCGCTTCCCACCCCTCAAAAGACTGTTTGATCTCGATGCAAAAACTCCCCGTCACAGTTTTGTCCGGCTTCCTCGGGGCTGGGAAGACAACTTTGCTGAATCATGTGCTGAACAACCGCCACGGCTTGAAAGTGGCGGTGATTGTGAACGACATGAGTGAGGTGAACATCGATGCCGACCTCGTTCGCGATGGCGGTGCGAATCTGTCGCGAACGGATGAGAAGCTGGTCGAGATGACCAACGGCTGCATCTGCTGCACGCTCCGCGACGATCTGTTGAAGGAAGTTCGCGGCCTCGCTGAGGCCGGTCGCTTCGATTACCTGCTGATCGAATCCACCGGGATTGCCGAACCGCTGCCAGTCGCCGCCACCTTTGATTTCCGCGACGAGAACGGCGACAGCCTTTCCGACGTGGCGCGGCTCGACACCATGGTCACGGTGGTCGATGCGGTGAACCTGCTGAAGGACTATTCCTCCACCGACTTCCTGCAGGACCGCGGCGAATCGCTGGAGGGTGACAAGCGCACGCTGGTGGACCTGCTGGTCGAGCAGATCGAATTCGCCGACGTGGTGGTGCTCAACAAGATCGCCGACGCCACGCCGATGCAGCGCGACAACGCGCGAAAAATCATCCGCGCGCTGAATCCCGACGCCGATATCATCGAGGCCGATTTCGCGCAGGTGCCGTTCGATCGCGTGCTCGAAACCGGCCGCTTCGATTTCGAAAAGGCCCAGCAGCATCCGCTCTGGTACAAGGAGCTGTATGGCTTTGTCGATCACACGCCGGAGACCGAGGAATACGGCGTGACAAACTTCGTCTATCGCGCGCGGCGTCCGTTCGATCCCGCAAAGTTTCAGACGTTCCTGCGCGAAACCTGGGCCGGCGTAATCCGTAGCAAGGGCCACTTCTGGCTGGCGACGCGGCCGCAATGGGTCGGCGAACTCAGCCAGGCCGGCGCCATGGTGCGCTCCGAAGGCATGGGCTTCTGGTGGGCCAACGTGCCCGCCGACCGCTGGCCGGACGATCCCTACTGGCGGAAGTCGCTGAAGAAGAACTGGAACGAGATCTACGGCGACCGCCGTCAGGAGATCGTCTTCATCGGCACCGACATGGACGAGGATGATATTAGGCGCCGGCTTGATGCGTGCCTCGTCGCGGGAAAGCCGGGGATGGATATCGCGGGCTGGGCGAACCTGTTCGACCCGTTTCCGAAGTGGAAGCGGGCGGACGAGGCGGGGTGAGGGCCGTGAGGTAGTTTAGGTGTCGATGCGGAAAGCTTCTGGTGCGCCATTCAGAATAAAACTGCGAACTCGTATATTATTGAAATTGCTATATAATTCAAAGGCTGTTTGCTCATGGTGCAAAATTCCGCAGGGGCGGCGATCTACCCCTTCGACTTCTGTGACACGGGCGAGCGCGCTGTTCCAGCGCGTCTCCAGTTCGCTGGCGACCAGCCGGTTTGCGGGATCGGCGGCGGATTCAGTTTATGGGGATGGCAGCCCGGGCTTTTGCCGAGACGCTGGATTCAGTCTGTGTCGGACGCAAACGCCTATCGGGAATGTAGGATACTGTGGCCGTTAGTGGATTTCGACCCAACCAGGCCACGCCAAGAATGACCATTGGCGGGATAGGAGACAACCAAATGCGCCCAATACCGCTGGGAACGAAAGGAGCGTTCACGCTGCGTGTGCTGCCTGAGCATCTCGCCAATCAATTCAAAGACGCGATGCTGCCGAAGGTTTTGGCCACCCCTGTTATGATCTTGATCATGGAAAACGCCGCTCTCGATGCGATCCGGCCATTTCTGGAATTAGGTGAGAGCGCGGTCGGTACCGAAATAGATGTACGGCACATTGCCGCAACGCCTGTCGGTCATCACGTTCGTGGCGAAGCCGAGGTGATCAAGGTCGAAGGAAAACGAATTGAGTTCAAGGTATCGGCGAACGACGAAATAGAAGAGATTGGCAACGGAACTCACCAGAGAATTGTAATCAACCTGCGTTCGTTCAACGAGCGTCTCGTTATCAAGAGCGCCAGTGGTTCAGAAATCCGCGAGTAAATGGTGCCCCGTTAATATCTATATAATTTCTGAAGCTATTCTGTAGATCCTACTGCTGTACGACCGCTTTGCGCGTCAGAAGCGGACCTTCCTCAAACTTCGACCGGCGCTGCCACGGGCTTTGCGGGTCGCAGAAGTAAACTTCGATGTTGGCCGCTAACGTAAATCGTCGATTATCCGCAAGTTCCTTGCCGCGGTCGCGATGCACTTGAATTTTCAAAATCGCCAATGCGTTAGGGAGACGCTGTCCGTCGTCACCACTGCAGCGTCAACCAACCGCATCGACTTTGGTGAACGCTTATTGCCTCGCCGGCAAATTCGGCTTCCCCGCCGATTTGGGGGTCGAGCCCGTTGCGGGTCCCATCTCGACGGCGTCGCCATTTTGCAGTGTTTCGGGTGGACTATCGATCACCTGGTCCTGCGGAGATAAACCCGCAGTCACCTCGACTGTATCGCCAAAGTCCCGTCCGAGCTGGATCGCCTTAAGAGCGACTTTGCCGTCGCCGCCGAGGATGGCGACCTTGGCGCCGCGGTTTGCCGACATCAGCGCGGTTGCCGGCAGGCGGACCATGTTCGGATCGGCCGAGACCTGGAAGTCGACCCGGCAATACGCGCCGCCGTACAGCTTGCCGTCCGAATTATCAGCCTGCAGCTCGACCTGCATGCTGCGCGTTGCCTGGATTATCGCGTTCGAGATGGTGATCAAGGTCGCATCGAACTTCTGGCCCGGATACTGAGGCATCTCGAAAGTCGCTTTCAAGCCCGGGCGGAGGCCAGCCGTGAATGCCTGCGGGACCTGGACGTAGATGCGGACCTGGTGCAGGTCGGAAACCACGAACAGCGGCCGGCCCGAACTGCCGGAATTGATCAGCGCGCCGATATCGGTGTTGCGTTCGGTGACGATGCCGTCGAAGGGCGCGACGATCTGCTTAAAGGATTCCATGGCCTCCAGCTGGCGCACGTACGCCTCGTCGGCATCCATGATCGCCTTCTTCGCCTGCGCGTCG
>JAQGKA010000255.1 GCA_028290355.1 Tardiphaga sp.
GTTTACCCCCCATTCCCCACCGGGTGTTCAAGCCGGTCGTTAAACCTAACCCGCCGAGTATGGCGAAAAATAGCCCTCTGCCGAAATGCGGATGGAGGATGGTTAACCTAGGTTAACGCCGAGGCCACGGAAAAGGGCTCCATCCGAGGATGAAGCCCTTGATATGTCTGGGTAATTCAGGACCGCAGGAGGCTACTGCTTAGCGGGTCACGGTTCGGCGTGGCCTCTGGCCCGGCGCGGCGGGCGGCGGGGTCGGGCCGCCGAACAGACGCTCGAAGAACGACGGGCCGCTGCTGAAGCCGGGGCCGTTATCGTTAAAGGCGACGCCCTGCGGGATGTCGGCGCGGGGGCGGGAATAGCTCGGCTGCGAATGCGCCACCACGCTTTCAAGGTCCTTGCCCTTGGCGTTGCGCAGGATCGCCAGCATCTGGGCGTCGCGGCCGTAGACGTCCTTGCGCAGCTGCAGCTTGCCGGCGTCATCCGCGAAAGCGGTCTGGTAGGTGATGTTGACCGGGATCGGCGTCGGGAATTTCAGGTCGATTTCGCTGTGGCCGTACATGCCGCGGATCTTTTCCGGGGTGTAGCGCTCGCCGGGCATGGTGAGGTTCAGCAGCGTCGCGGCGTACTGATCCGGATTCTGCACGCGCATGCAGCCATGGCTGAAGGCGCGCTCGTCGCGGGCGAACAGGTTCTTGTCCGGGGTGTCGTGCTGATAGACTAGGAACTTGTTCGGGAAGTTGAAGCGGATGCGGCCGAGCGCGTTGGCTTCGCCGGGCGGCTGCGCAATGTGGATGCTGCCGTCGGGGTTGCGCGTGAGCTTCAGGCCCATGCGCTGCAGCACGGTGGGGTCCTGCTGCAGGGCGGGCAGGTATTCGTTGTAGATGATCGAGGGCGGCACGTTCCAGGTCGGGTTGACCGTGATGTACTTCATCGTCTCGGTCATCAGCGGCGTGGCGTGCTGGCCCGGCTTGCCGGTGACCACGCGCGTGGTCCAGACCTGCGCGTCGTTGTGCATCACCTTCAGCGTGTAGTCCGGGATGTTCAGGATCACATAGGCGTTGCCGATCGATGCGGCGCCCAACTGGCGCGGCAGCCAGCGCCAGCGCTCCATGTTGACGATCACGGTGTCGATCTGGCGATCGCGCTTCGGCGAATTCATTGCGCGTACGGTGGCGTCATCCAGCACACCGCTGACCTTCAGCTCGTTGCTGGCCTGGAATTTGCGGACGGCTTCGGCGACGGCGGCATCGTATTTGGTGTCGTCGGGATTTTCGACATTGAGCCGGGCGCGCAGCAGCGGCACGCGCGGGTCTTCCATGACGACCGGGTTCTTCTTCGACTTGACGAACTTCAGCGCCGGGCCTTCGCCGATCGGCTGCACCGGCAGGCCGGTTTCGCCGCGCAGTTCGGCGAGTTTCTTCTTCAGTTCCTGATACGCCTTGTGGGGCGGATTGTAGCTGTCGAGCGCAATGGAGGTGTTTCTTGCGGTCGAGACGTTGACCAGCACTTCGGTCGGATCGATCGGATGTTCGGGGAAGGCAATGTCGCCTGAGATCTGTGACCAGTGCATCCGGCCGCTCTGCGCCTGGCGGGCGTAGTCCAGCATGCTGGCGGTCAGCTTCAGTTCGGCTTCGGCCAGCGCGTCCGGCGAGGTCGCGGCGGCAAAATCGGGCAGCGGATAGTCGGCGGCGCTGAGGCCGTCGGCGCCGGCGTCCTTCAGGCGCGCCATCACGCCCTTGGCGGCGGTGGTCGGGGTGCCGCCCTGCGTCCACAGCGGCGCGTAGTCGCGGCCGGTGTAGAATTTCTCGACCGCGGCGCGTTCGCCCTTGCGGTCGAAGTAGCGCGCCGATTTCGCACCGAGCATCTCGCGGAGCTTGTCGGCGACCGGCTGATCGGCGGAGGCGACGGTGGTCGCGGGCTTGGCGATATCCTTGGTTGTTTCCTTGGCCTGCTCCTTGGCAGGTTCAGCGGCCGGCACGGGCGTCGTCACCGGGGCGGTCGCGGTCTCGTCCTTCTTGACGGGCGCATCTGCCGGTTTGCTCTCCACCGTCTTTTCGGTGGCCTTCGCCGCATCGGCGGGCACCGAGGCGGTGGTGTCGATTTTGAAGTCGCCGGCGGTTGGCGGCGGTACGTCGGCGGGTTCGGGGCGTGGCACCGCAGCGTCGATCGCCAGTTCCGAGACGCTGTCGCGGAGGGAGGAGGTGGGCTGGGCGAAAGCTGCGCTTGCGGAGACCGTCAGGAAGGTTGCGGCCACGGCCATCAGCACGCGGTCAAATCCGGAACGGCCATTCGAGTAGTCACGCATTCTCGCACCTCTATGGGTGAAACTGCTCCGGCATGGAACAGTTCCTTGTCTCACATCACAACTTCGGCTGAAGCGCCCGCGTTGTCGGTCTGCACGCCACGATTCACACGCATCATACGCAGACGATATACACGCCTGGTGCAAGCGACTAGCGCCACACGAGGTAGCTCACGACAAACTGACCGCAACATACCCCATTTGCAACGTATTCCGCGGTTTTCACACGCGCTTTTCAGTTAGTGTGTCACCGCGCCGCAACGGTTCAAAGTTCCCTTGGATGGCAAGGACCTGTTCGATCGCGCAGTGCGTGAGCGCGTCAGTCTGTTTGTTCAGATTCTAAGGTCGGGGAATCCTTGTCGGCAGCTTCGTCGAGCTTGCGGTACAGCGTCGAGCGTCCGATTTTAAGGCGGCGCGCGACCTCGGACATCTGGCCGCGATAATGCGCGATCGCGAAGCGGATGATCTCGGCTTCCATCTCCTCCAGCGGCCTGATGTCGCCGCCATGCGAGAGCATGGCCAGCGTGCCGGCCATGAAGAACGGGACCGCGGGAATATCGTTCCCCGGCACGATGGCGGGCGCCGAATGGAATGCCGGCTCCATCAGCAGCGGCTCGCTGGAAGGACCTGCCATGGTCGGTGCCTGGGCCGCGGCCTGCGGAAAGTCCGTCAGCCCTAGCTGGTCGCCTTCGCTCATCACCACCGCACGATAGACCGCGTTTTCGAGCTGGCGGATGTTGCCGGGCCAGTCGAGTTGCGCCAGCAGCGTCATCGCCTCGCCTGATATGGCGGTGATCGGGCGGTTTTCCTCGGCGCAGAACCGCGCCAGGAAATGCCGCAGCAGATGCGGGATATCCTCGCGCCGCGCGCGCAGCGGCGGGATCGTCAGCGGCAGCACGTGCAGGCGATAGAACAAGTCCTCGCGAAAGTGGCCTTCCTTGACCCGGTCGAGCAGCTTGCGATTGGTCGCCGAGACGATACGCAAATCGACCTTCACCGGCTTGCGGCCGCCGACGGCCTCGACCGAGCCCTCCTGCAGCGCGCGCAGCAATTTGACCTGTGCCGTCAGCGGCAACTCGCTGACCTCGTCGAGAAACAGCGTGCCGCCGGAGGCTTCGACGAACTTGCCGAGATGCCGTTCGGTGGCGCCGGTGAACGAGCCCTTCTCGTGGCCGAACAGGATCGACTCCACGAGATTGTCGGGGATCGCGCCGCAATTGACCGCAACGAACGGCTTGCTGCTGCGCTCGCCGGAGCCGTGGATGGCGCGGGCGATCAATTCCTTGCCGACGCCGGATTCGCCCTCGATCAGCACCGGGATCGTCGAGGTCGCAGCCTTGCGCGCGGTGCGCAGCACGTTGTCCATCGCCGCACTGCGGGTGACGATATCGGCGAAAGTCAGCTTGCCTTCGCGGCTGTGCTTGATGCGCTGCAGTTCGCCCTTCAGCGCGCTGGCATTGAGGGCGTTGCGCAACGACACCTGCAGGCGCTCGACGCCGACCGGCTTGACCACGAAATCATGGGCGCCGGCGCGCATCGCCGACACCACATTGTCGATGCCGCCGTGGGCGGTCTGCACGATCACGGGAATACTGAGCCCGGCGTCGCGGATCTTGGTCAGCACGCCCATGCCGTCGAGACCGGGCATCACCAGATCGAGCACCAGGGCGTCGATCGCCGGCACGTCCGGATCGGTCAGCCGGGCGATGGCGGCGTCGCCGGAGTCGACCACGATGGCTTCGTAGCCGCAGCGCTGCACCATGTTCTCGACCAGACGGCGCTGCACAGCATCGTCATCCGCTATGAGGATTCGTTCGACCATAGCAAGCTCCAGAGCGGGATTGTCCCGATTTGGGCCACCATGGCGACGAAAGCGTTAATGCTTTCATAACAGCGCGGCGAGGTGCGCCGTTGCATATGGCCAGACCTCGCGAACGCCGCGGTAGCACATGTCGAACGCCACATAGAGGATGATGGCGAGGCCGACATAGGCGATCCAGCGGTGCTTCTGCAGCAGTCGCGCGATGAAGCTCGCGGCAAGGCCCATCAGCGCGATGGAGAGCGCGAGGCCGAAGATCAGGATCATCGGATGTTCGCGCGCGGCTCCGGCGACGGCGAGCACATTGTCCAGCGACATCGACACGTCGGCGACGGTGATCTGCCAGATCGCCTGGCCGAGTGTCTTGCGCGGCCCGGCCGGCGTCCCGTCGGCGTTGAGTTGGTTTTCCAGCGCATCGAGGTCGTGTTCGGGCGGCGCGCGCAATTCGCGCCACATTTTCCAGCACACCCACAGCAGCAGCACGCCGCCGGCCAGCAACAGGCCGATGATCTGCAGCAGTTGCACCGTGACGCTGGCGAAGCCGATCCGCAGGATGGTGGCGGCGATGATGCCGATCAGGATCGCCTTGCCGCGCTGCTCCTTGGGCAGCCCGGCGGCGGCCAGACCGATGACGATGGCGTTGTCGCCGGCGAGAACGAGGTCGATCATCACGACCTGGAAAAAAGCAGTCAGGGCTTCCGGGGAAAGTAGTTCAATCATGGGCCACTCCGTTGAACGTCCAGTCCGACATCACAGTTCGCTTGAACTGCCAGAGGGGCCCGGGCCTGGACGTGCTTGCTTCACAAAACGCGGGGGCGAACCCGCGGGAATTTCGATCCGTTAGTCGGGTTGCTCAGAGAGCGTGATCAGCCTGACCATCTGGTCCGGCTCGATCAGGATACTGATGGCGACGCCGACAAAGGTCAGCACGCCGGCGATGTCGAACCACGTCATGCGAAGGCGTTCGCGCCGGCACAGCAGCGCAATCCCGGCCGTCGCCGCAGCGAACGCAAACAGCAGCGTCGCGACTGCTGGCGCCAGTGCGTCCAGTGAGAGAACGGCGCGCAGCGCGAGCGCCGCGGTTAGCGCCACCAGCAGGATCGCGGCAAACAGCTCCCTGATCCGGCCGGGGCTCGGGCGCGGATACTTGCGAACAATATGGCTGCGGTCCGTGAACGCCATGGTCATCTCGTCGTGCCCGGCGGCGTTCACCCAGCCCGGAATCCGTGCTACGTAAAGTCGTTGGGTTGATCAATTCATATTGGATAGTTTCGTAATCATGAAACTGGAAAAAAATCAAGAGATTTTTGCCGAAAGCCGGCAGGGCAAGGCCGTGCCGGAAGCCCGGCAATTGCGAAAACAGGCGGGAGACTGGCTGAAGCAGCGGCGGGCGGATGCCGGCCTGTCGCAGGTCGATCTCGCCGCCAAACTCGGTCTCAAATATTACACGTTCATTTCGCAGGTTGAGAACGGCTTCAGCCGGGTGCCGACCGAGACCATGGAGGCTTGGGCGACCCAGCTCGGGCTCGATCCGGCGGCCTTCGCCAAACATTTGCTGATCTATTACGAGCCGGAATTGCACCGGCTGCTTTTCGGAGCAACAAAATGAACGTGATCGCATTCGAGCGCAAACAGATCCAGGGCGCGTGGAGCGAGGCCGAGCTGAGCATCATCGCCGGCACGCTCAATATGGCCCGTAACGGCCGCGACTGGGACACCGGCCTGACCGAAAACGGCGATGCGCAGCTGTATCTGCTGGGGTCGGGGCCGGAACAGGCCTGTGAACTGTGCGTGTCGCGGATCGGCGGGCGCTACATTCTGGAGGATGGCGCGGGCCGGCTGCTGTTCGAGCATCGCAGCCTGCCGCTGCTCGCGCTGCATGCCAGGAGTGCTCTGCGCGCCACGCGGTGGTGGGTTGTCGCACGGATCGTTCTGTTGTGGTGTACGATTCGGGATGTGATTCATGATAGGATCGAGCCCTTGCTCACCGAGAGTGAAGAGCTGCTTGTCGATCTGACACCGCAGCTCGCCGCCTTCGTGTGATTGCTGCGCCAATTTGAAAGTGCTCATGACGAAATCTGCGACCTCCCGGACGACAAAATCCTCCCGCAAGCCGATTTCGAGCAAGGCTGCAGCCGCCGGCAAGGCGGCGCGCAAATCGTCCGGCAAGCCTTCGGGAAAGTCGCAATCGGCCAAGCTGCCGGAATGGAATCTGGCGGACCTCTATTCCGCGATCGACGCCCCGGAAATCGCTCGCGACCTCGACAGGATCGATGCCGACTGCGCGGCGTTCGAAGCTGACTACAAGGGAAAGCTTGCTGAACAGACCGCAAAACCCGGCGGCGGCGCCTGGCTCGCCGGCGCCGTGAAGCGCTATGAGGCGATCGACGATCTGGCCGGTCGGCTCGGCTCCTATGCCGGCCTGATCCACGCCGGCGACAGCGTCGATCCGGCGATTTCGAAATTCTATGGCGACGTTTCCGAGCGCATCACCGCGGCGTCGGTGCATCTGCTGTTCTTCGGACTCGAACTGAACCGCGTCGATGACGCCGTGATCGAGCGCGCCATGGAGACGCCCGAACTCGGCCATTACCGGCCGTGGATCGAGGACGGCCGCAAGGACAAGCCGTACCAGCTGGAAGACCGCGTCGAGCAGCTGTTCCACGAGAAATCGCAGACCGGCTACGGCGCCTTCAACCGATTGTTCGACCAGACCATCTCCAGCCTGCGCTTCAAGGTCGGCGGCAAGGAGCTGGCGATCGAGCCGACGCTGACGATGCTGCAGGACCGTCAGCCTGCGAAGCGCAAGGCGGCCGGGCAGGCGCTGGCGAAAACCTTCAAGGCCAATGAGCGCACCTTTGCGCTGGTCACCAATACGCTCGCCAAGGACAAGGAGATCTCCGATCGCTGGCGCGGCTTCGAGGACGTCGCGGATTCCCGGCATCTCGCCAACCGGGTCGAACGCGAGGTGGTCGATGCGCTGGTGAGTTCGGTACGCGCGGCCTATCCGCGGTTGTCGCATCGCTACTACGCGTTGAAGGCGCGCTGGTTCAACAAGAAGAAGCTGGCGCATTGGGACCGCAACGCGCCGCTGCCGTTCGCCGCCACCGGCAGCATCGGTTGGCCGGACGCGAAAAGCATGGTGCTGACCGCCTACAGCGCGTTCTCGCCTGAGATGGCTGACATCGCCAAACGCTTCTTCGACGATCGCTGGATCGATGCCTCGGTGCGACCGGGCAAGGCGCCGGGTGCGTTTTCGCACCCGACCACGCCGTCGGCGCATCCCTATGTGCTGATGAACTACCAGGGCAAGCCGCGCGATGTGATGACGCTGGCCCATGAACTCGGCCACGGCGTGCACCAGGTGCTCGCCGCGAAGAACGGCGCGCTGATGGCGCCGACGCCGCTGACGCTGGCTGAAACCGCCAGCGTCTTCGGCGAGATGCTGACCTTCAAGCGGCTGCTGTCGCAGACCAGGAATGCCAAGCAGCGCCAGGCGCTGCTGGCCGGCAAGGTCGAGGACATGATCAACACCGTGGTGCGGCAGATCGCTTTCTATTCCTTCGAGCGCGCGATCCACACCGAGCGCCGCAACGGCGAGCTTACCGCCGAGCGGATCGGCGAGATCTGGCTCAGCGTGCAGCACGAGAGCCTCGGGCCGGCGATCGATATCAAGCCGGGTTACGAGAACTTCTGGATGTACATCCCGCACTTCATCCATTCGCCGTTCTACGTCTACGCCTATGCCTTCGGCGACTGCCTGGTGAACTCGCTCTATGCGGTCTACGAAAACGCCCAGGAAGGCTTTGCCGAACGCTATCTGGCCATGCTCGCCGCCGGCGGCACCAAGCACTATTCCGAACTGCTGAAGCCGTTCGGCCTGGACGCAAAAGACCCGAAATTCTGGGACGGCGGCCTGTCGGTGATCTCCGGGATGATCGATGAGCTGGAGACGATGGGGTAGGCCGTCCGGCGACGGGAGTCTTCAAATTCGGGCCTTGGACCCCAATCGCGTCCCCGGATTGCCACTAGTCAAGGTAGACGAGGAGAGCCTGACGCGCTGGATCAGGGATAACTGGCCGGCTTGACGCACTGCGGCATGAGCAAAGATGCCCTGTGCCTCTTACCGCCGTTGCTCTCCCCCACCGATTGCGCTAATTCCGTGGCAACTCGCGCACTCAGGCTGGAGACACCCGATGTCAGATCACAACGAAATCGCCTACACAACCGCGGACGGCAATGATTACCCTGCCCATGAGCAGACCTATGAAGGGTTCATCCTGCTGGTGAAGTACGGCACCATCGGTGTCATCGCCATCGTCGCCCTGATGGGCATTTTCCTCACCTGATCCATCGCTGATAGCGCCGCTGTTGGGTGCCATTAGACTGATTTGCTCACGCGCGTGCCGTGCGCCGCCGGAGGCCCTATGAAGATTGCCGTTGCCAAGGAAATCGATCCGTCCGAGCCGCGCGTGGCGATCTCGCCCGATACGGTGAAGAAGTTCAAGGCGCTGGGCGTCGAGATTGCCATCGAGCCCGGCGCCGGCATCAAGTCCGGCCTGCCGGATTCGGAATTCAC
>JAQGKA010000258.1 GCA_028290355.1 Tardiphaga sp.
ATTTCGTCAGCCCGTCGACGGTGGCGCTCGCGCAATCGGTCGAGGGCGTGCTGATGATGATCGCCGGCGGCGTTGGCACCTTGTTCGGCGCCTTCGTCGGTGCCGCCGCGATCATCGCGCTGGAGAACGTCGTCAGCGCCTATACCGAGCGCTGGCAGATGGTGCTCGGCATCACCTTCGTTCTGATCATGATTTTCGCCCCCGAGGGCATCATAGGCAAGCTGCGCGCCATCCTGTCGCGCAAGGTGCGTTAATCGAAATGCTTTCACGAAAGGACATCGAGATGGACCGCAGGCAATTTATGAATGACACCACGGCCGCCGTCGCTTCCGTTGGCGTAGGCTCCGCACCGTGGCGCTCCGCGCAGGCCCAGGCCGGTCCGATCAAGATCGGCTTGCTGGCGCCGCTTACAGGCGTCGTCGCGTCAGGCGGCAAGGAAATGGTCGAGGGCGTGCAGTTCTATCTCGACCAGGTGAAGAGCGAGATGGGCGGCCGCAAGGTCGAGCTGGTCATCGAGGACGATGCGTCCAATCCCGACACCGCCTTGCAGAAGGCGCGTCGCCTGGTCGAGCAGGGCAACTGCCACATGCTGATCGGCAACCTGCTCGCCAACACCGGCCTGGCCGTAGCCAACTACGTCAAAGGCATCGGCACCCCGTATTTCATTCCGATCATCGCCGCCGACGATCTCACCCAGCGCGCCCGCATCAAGAACGTGATCCGCGTCGCCGGCTACAGCGCCAGCATGTTCACCCATCCGCTCGGCGATTGGGCCCTGAAGCAGGGCTACAAGAAAATCGCCACCATCAGCCAGGATTACACCTTCGGCCATGAACAGTGCGGCGGTCTCGCTCAGGTGTTCACCGAAGGCGGCGGCGAAATCGTCCAGCAGTTCTGGCACCCGCTCAACACCGCGGATTTCAGCCCCTATCTCGGCCAGCTCGCCGAACTCAAGGTCGATGCCATCTTCGCCATGGAAACCGGCGCCGATTCCACCCGCTTCATCCAGCAATATGCAAGCTTCGGCCTGAAGGCGAAGACGCCCTTGATGGCCGCGATGAACGGCACCGACCAGTCGGTGATCCGCACCCTCGGCGACGAATGCGAAGGCATCATCTCGCCGGCGCATTTCGCCGAAGGCTCCGACAACCCGGTCACGGCGAAGTTCGCTAGGGATTACGAGGCCAAGTACGGCAAGATCCCGTCGCTGTACGGCTTCTCGATGTATTCCGGCATGATGTGGATCGACGCTGCGTTGAAGAAGATGGCCGGCAAGGTCGAGGACCGCGAGGCCTTCATCGACACCGTGCTGAAGACCGAACTCGATGGCTCGCCGCTCGGCAAGGCCGTGAAGTTCGATGCCTTCGGCAACCCGATCTACGACGTCTACATCCGCAAGGTCGTGAAGCGTGCCGACGGCAAGTTCTGGAACGTGCCGACCCAGACCTATCCGGAGGTGTCGCAGTTCTGGAAGTACGATCAGGAAACCTACATGAAGCAGCCGCCCTATTCGCGGACCTTCCAGGGAATCAAAAAGGCCTAACGTCAAGAATGCCTGATCTTTTTTGCCAAGGAGGCGCGGCCAGCTTCGGCCGCGTCTCATCTTACTAGGAATTTTTTGTGTCCGAACCGATCCTGACGCTGACAGATGTGGTGGTGGCCTTCGACGCCTTGCGGGCGGTCGATGGCGTCAGCCTGACCGTGCCGCGCGGCCAACGCCGCGCCATCATCGGCCCCAACGGCGCCGGCAAGACCACGTTGTTCAACGCCATTGCCGGCGCGGTGCCGCCGACCTCCGGCAAGATCACGTTCGACGGACATAACGTCACAAAGCTGCCGCCGCATCGCCGCGCGCAGCTTGGCATTTCCCGCACGTTTCAAATTACAAATCTGTTTCCGACGCTGAGCGTGCAGGACAACATGATCCTCGCGCTGCGCGGCCTGTCGCCGCGCAAATTCTCGCTGTTCGGCAAGCCCGACACCGACGAGACCGAAGCACCGCGCATCGCCGCAGCATTGAGCGCCGCGCGGATCGGCGAACGCGCCGATGCCATCGTGAAAGAGATGTCCTATGGCGAGCAGCGCCAGCTCGAGATCGCCATCTCGCTGGTCACCACGCCGACCATGCTGCTGCTCGACGAGCCAGCGGCCGGCCTCTCGCCCTCGGAGCGCTCGATGGTCGCCGAGATCATCCGCTCGCTGGACCGCGACATTACGGTGGTGCTGATCGAGCACGACATGGACCTCGCGCTTGGTCTCGTCGATTACGTCACCTGCATGTTCGAGGGCCGCGTCCTCGTCGAGGAGCCGCCGGAAGGCATTCGCCGCAACAAGCAGGTTCAGGAAGTCTATCTCGGGAAGCCGCGTCATGCTTGAGGTCAGGGATCTGCACAGCGGCTATGGCGAGGCGGTCGTGGTGCGCGGCGTCTCGCTCGATGTCGGCGCCGGCGAGATCGTCGCGCTGCTCGGCCGTAACGGCATGGGCAAGACCACCTTTATCCGTTCTATCATGGGGCTGACGCCGCCGCAGATCCGTTCCGGCACCATCAGCTGGCGCGGTGAGAATCTGGTCGGCCTGCGCCCTAACGACATTGCCGGGCGAAAAATCGCCATCGTGCCGCAGGGCCGCCGGCTGTTTCCGTCGCTGACGGTGACCGAACATCTGACCATGCTGAAGAGCGTGCGTGCTAAAGATGGTTGGACTGTCGATCGCGTGTTCGGCATCTTCCCGCGCCTCGCCGAGCGGCGGCATCACCGCGGCGGGCAATTGTCCGGCGGCGAACGCGGCATGCTCGCGGTTGGCCGCGCGCTGATGATCGATCCGCAGCTGATCCTGATGGACGAACCGTCCGAAGGCCTCGCGCCGGTGATGGTGCAGCATCTCGAAGAAATCATCCTCGACCTCAAACGCGAAGGCCTGTCGATCTTGCTGGTCGAACAGAATCTCTACAGCGCGCTGGCCGTCGCCGACCGCGTCTACGTCCTGGAGACCGGCCAGGTCGTGCATCAGGGCGACGCGAAAGAATTGTCGCAACAGACCGATCTGCTGTTCCAGCGCCTCGGCGTCCAGTGAGGATATCATGAGCGAAGATCTGCTGCGCCGCGTCGCCGCCGAGTTGAACGGCGCGCCGGAGACCGCTGAGCGTGTGGCGCGAGCGAAAGCGCTGGTCGAAGACACTAACGGGCGCATCGCGGCCGAGGCGTTGCGTGCGCTGCCGTTCGACTCCTCGCCCTATGGCTTTCAAAACTGGCTTGCCGCAGCGGACAAGCAGTGATGCAGAAGTCTATTGCGTCTCTCGATCTCTGCGCCCTCGCTGATGCCATTGCGGCGGGTGACATCACGTCGGTTGCTGCGACAACGGTCGCGCTGGATCGGCTTGAGACCGTCGGCCGGAAACTCAACGCCGTGGTTCGCCTCGATGGTGCCCGCGTGCTGGAAGCGGCCGAAGCCGCAGACAAATTGCGCGCCACTGGCGCATCGTTGCCGCCGCTGCACGGCGTGCCGCTGGCGCACAAAGATCTGTTCTATCGCGCCGGCGATCTTTCGGCGGGCGGCTCAAATATCCGCGCCTATTTTCGCGCCGACGTCACCGCCACGGTGATCGAACGGCTCGACGGTGCCGGTGCGCTCGATCTCGGCCGGCTGCAACTCGCCGAATTCGCCATGAGCCCGACCGGCTACAACGAATATTATGGTCACGCGCTCAATCCGTGGAATCCGGCGCATGTGCCGGGCGGCTCGTCCTCGGGCTCCGGCGTTGCCGTCGCGGCGCGGCTGGTTGCCGGTTCGCTCGGCACCGACACTGGCGGCTCGCTGCGCCATCCCGGCGCGATGTGCGGGCTTGTCGGGCTGAAACCGACCTGGGGTCTGGTGCCGACCGACGGCGTGATGCCGCTGTCGGCCTCGCTGGATTGTACCGGGCCGCTGGCGCGCACCGCGCGCGATGCCGCGAAGCTGTTGTCGGTGATCGCCGGCCGCGATTATGAGACGACGCTCGGTGACAACATCGCTGGCATGACCATCGCCATCCCCGGCGGCTATTACCGCGATCTGCTGCATCCGGAGATCGCCACCAAACTGAACGATGCCGTCGCCGCGTTTCGTGCGCTCGGCGTCCGCATCGTCGACACCGCGCCACCGGATATGGCGATCATCAATGCTTTGATGCATCTCGTCATGAGCGTCGAGGCCGCGACGATCCATCGCCGCTGGCTGATCGAGCGCCCCGGGGATTACGCCGATCAGGTCCGTTCGCGGATCGAGCCCGGCCTGTTCTATCCGGCGACGCGCTATGTCGAGGCACTCTCGCTGCGGGCGCAGATTTGCGAACAGTGGATCGCCTCCTGCATCGGGGCTGCCGATCTGGCGCTGCTGCCGGCGATCTCGATTCCGGTGCCGACCATCGCCGCCACCACCGAAGGCGAGCCCGCCGATGTCGCCGGTGTGATCGGCCAGCTCACGCACTGCACCCGCGGCATCAACTATCTCGGCCTGCCGGGAGCCTCGGTGCCGTGTGGCTTCGATGCCGCCGGTCTGCCGGTCGGCTTCCAGCTGGTCGGGCGTCCCTATGCCGAGGCCACCATCCTGCGCGCCGCGCACGCCTATCAAGGCGCAACCGACTGGCATCTTCGTGTGCCGGACGCCGCCGAACTGAACTGAGTGAGTAAAGAGATCCGCATGCCCATCATCGATATGCACACCCACGCCATCAGCAAGCGCGTCGAGCCGCTGGTCGCCGGCCATTACGATCCGATGGACAATCCGTACCGCCGTGACATGTCGCCGGAGAGCCGCGACACCGACGCCGAACAAGGCAAGCTGCTGCCGCGCCTGATGCTCGATGTCGCCGCGCGCCGCGAAATGATGCAGCGGATGGGCGTTGATTTCCAGATTATCGCGCCGGCGCCGGCGCAGCAGCATTACTGGGCGAATGAAGACCTGCAGGTGGCGCTGTCGCGGGTACAGAACGAGGATATCGCAGCATTGGTCGCCGAAGACCCCGCGCATTTCGCCGGCATGGGCACGCTGCCGATGCGGTTTCCAGTTCGCGCCATCGAAGAGGCCGTGCATGCTGTGGAAACGCTTGGCCTGCGCGGTTTCCAGATCGACACCCGCGTGGAAAATCTCGAACTGTCCGACGCCACCTTCGATCCGCTCTATGCGCGCCTCGCAAAACTGCGCGTGCCGCTGTTCGTGCATCCGCTCGGTTTCTCCCACGGCCAGCGGCTCGCGCCGTTTTTCATGGTCAACAGCCTGGGGCAGCCGGTCGAGGAAGCCATCGCCATTTCGCATTTCATCATGGGCGGCGTGCTCGATCGGCATCCCGATCTCGACGTGGTCATCGCCCATGGCGGCGGTTTCCTGCCGTTCTATGCCGGCCGCATGGATCATGCCTGGAAGGTCCGCCCCGAAGTGCGACGCCTCACCGCCGAGGCGCCATCGACCTACCTCAAGCGATTGTGGTTCGACACCTGCGTATTCTCCACCGATCTGATCGAGACGCTGGTCGGCGTGGCCGGTGCCGATCGGGTGATGATGGGCTCGGATTATCCGTTCGACATGGGCGACGAGGACCCGGTCGGACAGGTGAACAAGACGAATCTTTCCGATGCTGATAAGCAGAAGCTGCTGTACGGCAATGCCGGCCGGCTGTTCAGGATAGCGTAAGGCGCCTGGATTGCTTTCGATGCGGCAATGGATGATGAGGTAGCGACCGCGATGACGATCAGTTTTGATTTTGCGGCCCTGAGCGCGCCGCAGCGCTACAAGTTGCTCTGTGGCCTGGTCGTGCCGCGCCCGATCGCGCTGATCACCACCATCTCGGCCGACGGCGTGGTCAATGCGGCGCCGTTCTCGTTCTTCAATGTGTTCTCCGAAAATCCGCCGCTTGTGGTGGTGGGCTTGCAGGTGAAGGCTGATCTCTCGCCCAAGGACACCACGCGCAATGTCCGCGCCAATGGCCTGTTCGTCATCAACATGGTCGACGAGGCCCTGGCTAATTCGATGGCCGACTGCTCGATCGGCTTTCCCTCCGACATCGGCGAGCCCGAAGCGCTACAGCTGCCGCTGTCCGCTGGCGTCCACGTCGCCGTGCCGCATCTGGCCGGCGCGCCGGCCGCGCTGGAATGCCGCAAGGTGACGCTGATGAATTTCGGCGCCGAACGCGATCTGCTGGTCGGCGAAGTGCTGGGGATCCAGGTTCGCGATGGCGTCGTCGATCCAGAAACCCTGCGCACCAACTACGAGCATTATCTGCCAGTTGGCCGCGTCGCCGGCACCATGTATGCGCGGATGCAGGACCGGTTCGAGATCAAGCCCGACACCTTCGAGACCTGGCGGCTCCGCAATGGTAGCTGAGCGCGGTGCGGTGATGTGCGCCGGCGATCGTTTCGCCTGCCGTGGCTAACCTTGAAGGACCGGAATCCACAGCGGTTTGGGCAGGATTGGATATGACGTGATGATGTTTCGCAGAGCCGCCATGGTTCTCGCCTGGGCCGTCCTCGCTTTCATCGTGTATGCGACGCTATCGCCGCTCGGCCTGCGGCCGCATCTCGGCAGCGGCGTCGGCGCCGAACGATTCGGTGCCTTTGCCGTCGTCGGCCTATTGTTCGGCCTCGCTTACCCAAAGCGCCTATGGCTGGTGCTGGCGATTGTTCTGGGGACTGCTGTACTGTTGGAGACGCTGCAGTATCTCACGCCCGA
Source organism: Tardiphaga sp. (assembly GCA_028290355.1). Lineage (GTDB taxonomy): Bacteria > Pseudomonadota > Alphaproteobacteria > Rhizobiales > Xanthobacteraceae > Tardiphaga. Next base: position 6,704 of record JAQGKA010000258.1, read on the forward strand.
TCGCCATGGTCGGGTCGCGGATGCATTGGTCAAGTTAGCCGGCGGTGCGGTCGGCGCCGGTCTCTCGCTTGTATCGAATCGCGCCCTCGCGACTATCGAAACGCAGCGACCTGGATTTCAGGATCCGCCGGGCAGAACCTGAACGCGCGCGGACGTCGCGCCGCGCGATGGGGCGATCCATTTTTGCCAGCGAATCAATTTGTGCCGCCGGAACTCGAGCGATGCCGGCTTGTCGTTGGAACTTTTAATGATCGTTGGAACTATTATGCCGCGGACATGGTAGGGCCGTACCAACCGACTTCCCTGCATACCGCTATCCGCACCATCGGTGATTGCTGCGCATGAATTGGTTGGCATGTGTAAAATTAGATCGATACAACCTTAGATGTGGCATAATTTGCCTGCTGCAATTTTCGATGACCTAAGAAACGGTTTGGCCACGATCAATCTCGATGGCCAATGACTTTGGTAAGGCGTCTTCGAAGCGAACGATTGCGTAGCGTGGGAAGGCGTCGATCTCAAAGGACGACGTGTCATGCATCGACGTTATCAGCATTTGAGCATTCCGACGGAGATCATGCGTTCGGTGGTCGGGATATCCGAAGCCGGAAGCATCACCAAGGCAGCCAAGCTGCTGGGACTCAGCCAGCCCGCCATGAGTGCGCAGATCAAACGGATCGAGCACGCGGTCGGCGGCAGCATCTTTCAGAAATCGGCCAACGGGTCTGCCACCACCGAGTTGGGAAAGCTTGTACTCGTCCAGGCGCGCAAGATTCTGGAAGCCAACGATCAGCTGTTGCTGTTGCGCGGCACTTCGCCTGACGACAATTCGACCCGGCTTGGCCTGAGCAACGTGTACTCCCAGAAAATCATTGAAGGCATGAGCAAGAGCGACCTGGCTAATATCTGCATCTATGCCGATAATTCGGCGGAGATTGCCAAGTGTCTGCTCGACGGGTTTATCGATATCGGAATCTTTTTGAGCCTGTCGGAGATGCCGCCCGACTCGGCCGTCGACATCATCGGGCAGCGCGATGACGAGGTGACATGGGTCAGGTCACATGACTTCACGTTGAGCCCTGGGGCGCCTGTCCCGCTGCTGACGTGGCCTGGCCAGATCATGCACGATCTCATGATCCAGGCGCTCGAACGCAAGGGGATGGTCTATCGGATCGCATTCTCCAGTCCGGACTACTACGCGCGGATCGAAGCCGCCAAAGCCGGGATCGGCCTGACCATTCTGCCCAAGGACCTCGTTCCTGCGCCGTCGATCTCAGCCAAGGAATATTATCTTCCGGTGCTTGGCTCGCCGAAAATCTTTCTCTGCGCGCGCACCGGATTTCGCGAGAAGAACGGCAAGTTGCTGGACGATTTGCACGCCAGATTCCTGGCGATTTAGATAGGCGCGCCGGTGTCGATCAAGCCGGCGACCGCGCATGCGAAGGAAGACGTGAATTTCGACTGCAACGGCTGTAGAATGGCGAGGCACCGTTACCGGCGATTGGTAGGCCAGCATGCGGCGCGCTGCTGCAGAACTGGCTGATTTTCGCTTGCTACATCGAGAAAGATATGACGCCTGAAAATCGAAGCGTCCCGCGTAGCCGGACGTTGAAGGCCGGAACGATTTCGTTCGATGGCGGCGGCATCGACTGCACCGTTCGCAATATTTCGAAGAGCGGTGCCGCGCTCGATGTGGCAAGCCCGCTCGGCATCCCGCAGGAGTTCATCCTGTTGGTGCCGGCCGATGGTCTGCGCCAGCCATGCCATGTGGTGTGGCGGAAGGAAAAGCGAATCGGCGTCGCGTTCGACTAGGGTCAACGCGTGACAATTACAATGAAATGACAACAAACAGTCAATCTAGCTATGCGCTGCGCGCACGGTCAACGTGACTGATCCGCCATTGCCATCGCCCATCAATCCGACGCAATTTAGAATCGTTGCAATTCGGAATTCAAATAATGATCGATGGCTCCCGGCCTTCACGAATGTCTCGGCGTTCGTTGTTGGTCTCTACCGCGGCGCTGCTGGTGGCAGGCTCCGCGGCGCGCGCCCGCACTATCACCCAGGGCATGCCATGGGAGCCGGGCACCGCATCGCCGCCGCTTCAGGTTCGCGCCGGCCCCTGGATGTTCTTCACTCCCGATGAAGCCGCCACCGTGGAAGCCGCCGTCGATCGCCTGATCCCGCCGGACGAACGCGGCCCCGGCGGCAAGGATGCCGGCTGTGCGGTCTATATCGATCGGCAACTGGCGGGGCCGTATGGCGTGGGCGCCGGCCTGTATTTGCAGCCGCCGTTCATGCCGGGCGCGGCATCGCAAGGGTATCAATCACCGGACATGCCGGCCGCGCGTTATCGCGCCGGCCTCGCGGCCATCGCCGATTACGTGAAGTCGAGCTTTGCCGGCAAATCCTTCCGCGATCTCGCGCCGGCCGATCAGGACAAGGTGCTGTCCGGTCTGGAAAGCGGAGCGATCAAGCCGAAGGGTGTCAACGGCGCCGGCTTCTTCACGCTGCTGCTGCAGAATACCCAGGAGGGATTTTTCGCCGACCCGGTCTATGGCGGCAATCGCGACATGGTCGGCTGGAAGATGATCGGCTTCCCCGGCGCGCGTTACGACTACCGCGACTGGGTCGAACGCCACAACGAGAAATATCCGTTACCGCCCGTCAGCATCATGGGCCGCTCCGACTGGTCAGTGAAAGAATAGACGATGGCACGTAAGCTTCCTCGCAAAGACGTCGTCATTGTCGGACTGGGCTGGACCGGATCGATCCTCGCTTACGAACTCGCCAAGCAGGGCCTCGATGTCGTCGCCATTGAGCGCGGTCCCTGGCGAGATACGGCGACCGACTTCCCGCCGGGTTATGCGCAGGACGAACTGCGCTACGGCGTGCGCCTCGACCTCTTCCTGCGGCCGCAGCAGGAAACCCTGACGGTCCGCAACAACATGACGCAAACGGCTTTGCCGATCCGGAGTTTCTCCGGCTTCCTGCCGGGTAACGGCGTCGGCGGTGCAGGTGTGCACTGGAACGGCCAGACGTGGCGCTTCCTGCCGAGCGATTTCAATCTGCGCAGTCATCTGGAAGAGCGCTACGGCGCCGACAAGATTCCGGCGGACATGACCATTCAGGACTGGCCGGTCACTTACGACGAGCTTGAACCGTATTACGATCGCTTCGAGAAGCTGGCCGGAATCTCCGGCAAGGCGGGCAATCTCAACGGGCAGAAGCAGGCCGGCGGCAATCCGTTCGAAGGCTGGCGTTCGTCGGAATATCCGACGCCGCCGTTGAAGCAGAACTACGGCTCCGCGCTGTTCGCCGAGGCGGCACAGAAGCTCGGCTATTCGCCGTTTCCGCGGCCATCGGCCAACATCAGCGAGGCCTACACCAACCCGCTCGGCGTCCGCATGGGGCAGTGCACCTATTGCGGATTCTGCGAACGCTTCGGATGCGGCAACTACGCCAAGGCCAGCCCGCAGGTCTGCGTGTTACCGGCCCTGATGCGCCTGCCGAACTTCAGCGTGCAGACCGAGTCCGAAGTGACGAAGGTCAATCTGGATTCCACTGGCAAGCGCGCCACCGG